>NZ_AGVX02000025.1 GCF_000239155.1 Actinoalloteichus spitiensis RMV-1378 | reverse complement strand
GGCCTCGCACACCCGGCGGGCGTTGTCGAGGGCGATCCGCTGCCCGTCCGATCCCAGGAACTGGCCGACGGCGGACAGCTTGAGCGACACCTCGGCAGCCTGGGCCAGGTTCGCCGTCCGCAGCCGGTCCAGCAGTCGCACGTAGGCGTCGACGGTCGCGTCCGCCTGCTCCCGATCCGTGGTGTCCTCGCCGAGGTGGTCGAGGGTGATGCGCAACCCGTCGTCGGCCAGCGCCGTGGTGGCGGCGACGGCCTCGTCGAGGGTGGCGCCGGCGACGAAGCGCCGCACCACGTACCTGGTCGCCGGGGTCCGTTCGACGACGGTTCTGGCGAGCGGCGAGCGGCCCGCCGCGAGCAGGATGGATCGCAACATGGGGTTTCTCCTCACGCGGTGATGCTCAGCCCTGGTGCGGGTAACCGCTCGTCGTCGGTGGCACCAGCGTCTCCTTGAGGGAGCGCGGGCTGGTCCAGCGCAGCAGGTTCAGCACGGAGCCGGCCTTGTCGTTGGTGCCGGAGGCCCGGGCACCGCCGAAGGGCTGTTGGCCGACGACGGCGCCGGTGGGCTTGTCGTTGACGTAGAAGTTGCCGGCGGCGAACCGCAGTTGCTCGCTGGCGTAGGCGATGGCGGCGCGGTCCTGGGCGATGATCGCTCCGGTGAGCGCGTACGGGGAGACGCTCTCCATCTGGCGGACGACCTTCTCGAAGTCGGCGTCGTCGTAGACGTGCACGGCGAGCACCGGCCCGAAGTACTCGTCGCGGAACACCTCGTGCTCGGGGTCGGTGCCGACGAGGACCGTCGGCCGCACGAAGTAGCCCTCGCTGTCGTCGGCGGTGCCGCCGGCGATGACCTCGAGCGTCGGGTCGGTGCGGGCCATGTCCAGCACCCGGGACAGCTTGGCGAAGGAGCGGTCGTCGATGACGGCGCCCATGAAGTGGGACAGGTCGGTGACGTCACCCATGGTGAGGGCCTCGACCTCGGCGACGAGGTCGTCGCGCAGCCTGGTCCACACCGAGCGGGGGATGTAGGCGCGGGACGCGGCGGAGCACTTCTGGCCCTGGAACTCGAAGGCACCCCGGACGAGGGCGGTCCGCAGGGTGTCGACGTCGGCGGAGGGGTGGGCGAGGACGAAGTCCTTGCCGCCGGTCTCGCCCACGATCCTCGGGTAGCCCCGGTAGTTGGCGATGTTGGCGCCGACCGCGCTCCACAGGTGCTGGAAGGTGGCGGTGGAGCCGGTGAAGTGGATGCCGGCGAGGTCGGGCTGGGCGAGTGCCACCTCGGAGACGTCCAGGCCGTCACCGGTGACGAGGTTGATGACGCCCGGCGGGAGGCCGGCCTCCTCGAGCAGCCGCATGGTGAGGTGCGCGGCGAAGCTCTGGGTGGGGGCGGGCTTCCAGACGACGGTGTTGCCCATCAGCGCGGGGGCGGTGGGGAGGTTGCCGGCGATGGCGGTGAAGTTGAAGGGCGTGATCGCGTAGACGAAGCCCTCCAGCGGCCGGTGGTCCATCCGGTTCCACACGCCGGCGGAGCTGCGGGGCTGCTCGGTGAGGATGTCCCGGCCGTACTGGACGTTGAAGCGCCAGAAGTCGGCGAGTTCGCAGGCGGAGTCGATCTCGGCCTGGATGGCGGTCTTGGACTGGCCGAGCATGGTGGCGGCGTTCAGCGTGGAGCGCCAGGGGCCGCTGAGCAGGTCGGCGGCGCGCAGCAGCACGGCGGCGCGGTCGTCGTAGCTGAGGGCGCGCCAGCCGGGGGCGGCCTGGCGGGCGGCCTCGACGGCGTCGGTGGCGTCCTGCTGGGTGGCGTTGCCGAGGGTGCCGAGCACGTGGCGGTGGTTGTGCGGCTGCACGACGTCGATCCGCCGGCCACCGCCCATCCGCTGTTCACCGCCGATGGTGAGCGTCAGCTCGCGGGGCTCGGCGGCCAGCTCGGTCAGCTTCGCCTGCAGCTCCGCGCGCTCGGGTGTGCCCGGCGCGTAGGAGAGGACAGGTTCGTTCTGCGGCGTCGGAACGTTGGTGACGGCGTCCACAGGACGGCTCCTTCCGGCGGTGGGTGGATCGATGTGACGCACCCTAGGCCCGGGGAGGCGCGGCAGGCTTGGCCGACTGGCTAGTGTTCGGGGTGGAAGTTTGTTCGATCGGACGAAGGGCTCGGGTGTGACGGTGCGGGGTGTGTCCGCCGCGGGGTCGCCGGGGGCGTCGCTGCGGCAGCTGCTGCTGGCCCTGGACGACCCGTTGGTGGAGCTGGTGGCGGCCCCTTCCGGGTTGGACGTGGTCATCGGTGAGGTGGTGATCCTGGACCCGGAGGACGCGCCGGACACGCAGCGGGGGGATCTGATCCTGCTGATCGGGGCGCGGGACGCCTCGGCGTTGCCGGCGGTGCGGGCGGCGGGGCGACGGGGTGCGGCGGCGGTGGCGGTGAAGGTGACGTCGGCGGGGGCGTCGGACGCGTTGCGGACGGCGGCGGTGGATGCGGGGGTGGCGTTGTTGGCGGTGCGGCCGGCCGCCCGGTGGGAGCAGGTGGAGTCGCTGGCCAGCGGGGTGGTGAGCCGTGCGCGGGTGAGCGCGGACGCCGACGAGGGGGAGGTGTTGGGGGACCTGTTCTCGACGGCGCAGACGGTGGCGCATCTGACGGGCGGGATCGTGAGCATCGAGGACACGGCGGCGCGGGTGCTGGCCTATTCGCGGTCCTCGGGTGAGGTGGACGAGTTGCGGAGGTTGTCGATCCTGGGGCGGCAGGGGCCGGAGCCGTACCTGGAGATGCTGCGCGAGTGGGGGGTGTACCAGCGGTTGCGGTCGGGGGAGGACGTGGTGCGGATCGACGAACGGCCTGACCTGGGCATTCGGCGGCGGATCGCGGTTGGGGTGCACGCGGGCGGGCGGCCGTTGGGGGCGATCTGGGTGCAGGAGGGGGAGGAGCCGTTGACCGAGCACGCGGAGCGGTCGTTGTTGGGGGCGGCGCGGGTGACGGCCCTGCAGCTGGTGCGGCACCGCAACGAGCCCTCGGCGGGGTTGCGGCTGCGGGAGAATCTGCTGGCCGGGTTGTTGAACGGGCGCCTGGACCCGTCGGCGGCGGCCGGGCAGTTGGGGGTGGATTCCCGGCGGCCGGCGGCGGTGGTGGCGTTCGCCTCCCGGGCGGAGTCGCCGGGGGCGGTGCTGGACCGGCCCGAGTTGGAGTTGCGGCGTGACCAGTTGGGGAACGTGATCTCGATGCACGCCGCCGCGTTCCGGCGGGGGGCGCTGGTGAGCCAGTTGGGTACCCGCACCTACGCGTTGCTGCCGGAGCTGAGCGGTTCCGGGGAGGCGGCGGTGGTGGGGTTGGCGCGGGAGATCATTTCGGCGTCGCGGGGTATCGGGCTGGTGGTGCGGGCCGCGGTGGGGTCGGTGGTGCCCGAGTTGGGGGGTGCGGCGGACTCGCGGCGGCAGGCGGACCGGGTGCTGGACGCGATGGCCGGGGACGCGTCGGCGCGGGTGGCGACGATCGCGGACTGGCGTGCGGAGGTGTTGGTCAGCGAGACGGTGGACCTGCTGGCCGAGCACCCGTCGATCCGGGATCCGAGGGTCACCGCGCTGCGTCGGCATGACGACAGGAACAACGGTGCGCTGGTGGAGTCGGTGGTGGCGTACCTGGAGTCGTTCGGGGACGTCCGGGCGGCGGCGCGGCGGTTGCACGTGCACCCGAACACGCTGCGGTACCGCATCCGGCGGGCGGAGGAGGTCAGCGGTCTCGATCTGGGGGACGCACGGCAGCGCCTGTTCACGGAGCTCCAGCTGCGGCTGCGCGAGTGAGCCTGCCGGCCCCGCGGTGGGGTGTGGCTGGGTGGTCGCTGCTCGTCCCGGTGTGCTGGCTGCCCGTCCCGCGGGGCGGGGTGGTTGCGGGTCTCCGGCGGCCGACGTGGTGGAGCGGGGTGGGCGTGCCCCTCCTCCCCCTGCCGGAGCGGATGCGTCCGGCAGGGGGAGGAGGGGCGGAGGGCGGGGTCAGGTCAGGGCGGCAAGGGCGGCGGCGAGGGCGTGCGGGTCACGGACGGTGGCGGGGTCCACGAGGGCCTGGGCGACGAGGCCGGTGATGAGGGAGTAGACGAGGGTTCCCGTCCCCTGTTCCTCAGCGGAGCCCGGGGTGACCTCGGGAATGCCGAGCACCACGGCGGCCAGTTCGCAGCGGGCGCCGACGAGCCGTTGGGCGAGTTGCGCCCGGAACTCGGGGTCGATCTGCGCGTGGGCCATGGCCTGGAGGCCGGCGACCTGGAGGTCCCGTGAGTCGGGGAGCCGCTGGAGGAGGTGGGTGACCAACGCGGTGAGCCGCTGGTGGGGTGTGTCGCCGCCGACCGCGCGGACCGCTACCTCGAGGGCGTCGCCCCACTCGCTGGTCAGCTCGAGGGCGGCGAGGTTCATGAGCCGATCCTTGGACCCGAAGTGGTAGCCGATGGACCCCAGGTGCGCTCCGGAGGCGGCGGCGATGTCACGGGCGGTGGTGCCGCTGTAGCCCTTGTCGATGAGGCACCGCTTCGCTCCAGTCAGGAGGGCGTCGCGCTGGTTCATGAGGACAGCGTACCCCGGTGCTTTGTACGTACGTTTTGAACGTACGTACAATCAAGACATGGCTTCGACACCAACACCACCACGCGCCTGGGCGGGCCTGGTCGTCCTGCTGCTCCCCGCGCTGCTGACCTCCATGGACATCTCGATCCTGTTCGTCGCCGGCCCGGCCATCAGCCACGACCTGGCTCCCTCGGCGGGCCAGTGGCTGTGGATGATGGACATCTACAGCTTCGTGCTGGCTGGACTGCTGATCACGATGGGCGACCTCGGCGACCGCATCGGCCGGCGTCGGCTGCTCCTCCTGGGAGCCGTCCTCTTCGGCGTGGGCTCCGCCGGGCTGACCTTCGCACCCTCCCCCGAGTGGTTCATCGCCGGCAGGGCGTTACTCGGGGTGGGTGCCGCCACGCTCGCGCCCTCCACGCTCGCCCTGATCCGGACGATGTTCGCGGGTGAGGACCACCGCCGGGCGGCCGTCGGCGCGTGGACGGTGGCGTTCAGCGGGGGCGCCGTGGCCGGTCCGATCGTCGGCGGCCTGCTCCTGGAGCACTTCTGGTGGGGCTCGGTGTTCCTGGTCAACGTGCCCGTGATGGCACTGTTGGTGGTCACCGTGCCGTACCTGGTTCCCGAGTCCCGGGCGGAGACAACGGCGTCCTTCGACGGCGCCGGGGCGGTCCTCTCGCTCGTGGGGATCATCGCCCTGGTCAACGGCGGTAAGCTCGTCCCCGAGCAGGGCGCGGCGCCCTCCGCGCTGCTGAGCCTCGTGCTCGGCGTGGTGTTCCTGGTGTGGTTCGTCGTCCGGCAGCGGCGCGCGGCGAACCCGCTGCTGGACCTTTCCCTGTTCCGACAGCCCGCGTTCGGCGTCGCGGTCGCGTCGAACCTGGTGGTCTCGGTGGTGATGGCCGGGCTCGGCCTCCTCGCCTTCACCTTCCTCCAGACCGTGCACGGCATGGAGCCCCTGCGAGCCGCGCTGGTGGCGCTACCGACGTTCGCGGGCACGTTCCTGGGGGCGGCCGCCGCCTCCGCCGCCGCTACCCGCCTACGGCCGCACGTGCTCGTCGTGGGCGGCTTCCTGGTCTCGGCGACGGGAATGGCCACGATCGGTGTGGTCGGCCCGGACACGCCCGTTCCGGTGTTCATCGCCGGCTACACGACGCTGACCTTCGGCATCGGCTGTGTCAGCACGCTGGCCAGCAGCCTGGTCCTCGATCACGCTCCGCCCGAGCGGGCCGGCTCCGCCGCCAGCGTGTCCGAGACGGGCATCACGCTCGGCGACGCGCTGGGCATCGCCCTGTTCGGCACCGTGTCCGCCGCGGTCTACCGGGGTCTGATGGCGCGGGAGGACGTCGGAGCGGGGTCGGAGGCGCAGGAGACCGTGGTGGGCGCGCTCGCGCACGCGTGGTCGCTGCCTCCGGAGCAGGGATCGGTGCTGTTGCGCGCGGCCTTCGAGTCCTTCACCTCGGGCATGACCACCGTCGCGCTGGCCGCCTCGGCCCTGCTCGCCGTCACCGCGGTGCTGGTCGGAACGGTGCTGGGGCGCCGGCCGAGTACTCGGCCGGCGGTGTCCGGCCCTCGGCGGTGAGGACCTCCCGCTCCGGGCCGGGGAAGTGGGCCGGCCGCGAGCACTGGTCGGGACCGGGAACCGCGCCCCCTCGGAGCGGGCCCTGCCCGCTCCGACAGCGCGCCGCCC
>NZ_AGVX02000026.1 GCF_000239155.1 Actinoalloteichus spitiensis RMV-1378 | reverse complement strand
GGGAGTGCTCCCCGGGGCGTCGCTCACGGAGTCAGCACCGCCGGCCGGAACCGGCGGCCCGCCTGTCAACCACCGTCTCCCCGCAGGGACTCGTACTGCTCGATGGCCTCGGCCAGGTCCTGGTAGGCCTGCCCGATCTCGGCGAAGTCACCGGAGCGCTGCGCCGACTGGAGCTGCTCGAGGGCGGCGTCCATGCTCTGCACCGCCTGGTCGACCGAGCCGGCCGGCGGAGTCTGCGGAGTGGTCGGCGTGCTCGTGTCCTCGCCCGCTCCCTGCTCCTCGGTCTCCGGTGGGGTGGTCGTCTCGTCCGCGCCCGAAGGCTCGTCACCCTCGGCGACCTCCACATCCTCCCCGGTGGGATCCGTGGCCCCCTCACCGGCACCGGTGCCGAACACCTCGTCAAGCGCCTCCGCGAGGGTGGGCGCGTACCCGACCCGGCCCTCGAAGCTCACCAACACCTTGGCGAGCTGCGGGAACGAGGAGTCCTCGTTCCTCCGCTCGATGTACACCGGCTCGACGTAGAGCAGACCGCCCCCGACCGGGAGGGTCAGCAGGTTCCCGAAGAGCACGTCGGTGGCCTGCTGCCGCAACAGGTTCAGCTCCGTGCTGACCTCGGTCGAGGAGACGAACTGCGTCTGCACCTGTTGCGGGCCCTGTGTCTGGCTGTCCACCGGGAGCCTGAGGACGGTCATGTCCCCGTAGTGCTCGGGATCGGAGTTCACCGACATGAAGCCGGACAGGAACTGCCGTTGGAGGAACACCTGGGCGCTGGTGAGCTGGAACGTCGCCTCCCCGGTGGCCGGGTCCTCCGCCAGGATGTAGTACGGCGGCTGGGGCGTGTTCGCCTCACCCGGGTCGTCGCCCACCGTGGGGTCGGACGGGACGTTCCAGAAGCCGACGTTGGCGTAGAAGTCGCTCGGGTTGTCGACGTGGTAGCGGGTCAACAGGTCCCGCTGCACCTTGAACAGGTCCTCCGGGTACCGGAAGTGCGCCCGCAGGTCGTCGCTGATCTCGCTCTCCGGCTGCACGGTGTCCGGGAAGACGCTCCGCCACGCCTGCAAGACCGGGTCCTCCTCGTCGACGGCGTAGAGCGTCACGGTGCCGTCGTAGGCGTCGACGGTCGCCTTCACCGAGTTCCGGATGTAGCTGATGCGCTCGTCCAGCTGCTCCGGCACCCCTCGGGCGCTCGTGAGGCTGTCGGTGGTCGCCTCACCCAGTTCCGTCTTCTCCGCGTACGGGTAGTTGTCGAGCGTGGTGTACGCGTCGACGATCCAGGTGATCTTCCCGTCCACGACCGCCGGGTAGGGGTCGCTGTCCACCGTCAGCCACGGCGCGACGTCGGCCACCCGGTCGCGCGGGTTCTGGTTGTAGATGATCTTCGATTCGGGGCTGATCGCCTGGTTGAACAGGATGTTGCGTTCCGTGTAGTAGGCCGCGAACACCAGCCGGTTGAACCAGTTCCCGATCGGGACGCCACCCTCGCCGGTGTAGGTGTACCGCTCGTTGTCGGTGTCGTACTCGTACGGGTTGCCCTGGTCGTCGGTGGTCCCGACGATCGCGTAGGCGGTGCCCAGCTCCCCGAAGTAGGTCCTCGGGTTCTCGACCGGCACGAAGCCGTCCGGCGTCGCCAGGTCGCTGACCTTGAAGTTCGGGTAGCCGCCCTCACCACCGGTGTCGGCCAGCGCCGAGTTCACCTCGTTCGCCGGGGCCGCGACGATCCCGTTCCCGTGGGTGTAGACCAGGTGCCGGTTGATCCAGTTCCGCTGGTTCTCCGCCAGGCCCTCGGTGTTGATCTCCCGCAGGGCGACGATGTAGTCCTGGGTCTCCCCGTCGATCGTGTACCGGTCGATGTCCAGCTTGTCCGGGAAGCCGTAGAAGTTCCGGCGCTGCTGGAGCTGGGTGAACGTCTGGGTCAGGATGTTCGGGTCGAGCAACCGGACGTTCGGGATCGTCGCGGTGTCCTCGCGCAGGTCCTCCGGTTCGAGGTCGCTCTGCCCCTCGTAGTCGATGTAGTTGATGTCGTCGATGCCGTACGCGGCCCTCGTCGCCTCCATGTTGTTCGCGATGGAGGGCGCCTCCCGCTGGTTGGCGTTGGGCCGGACCGAGAACTGCTCGAGCGCCGCCGGCCACAGCGAGCCGAGCAGCACGCTGGACACGACGAGCAGGGCCGTCGCGATGGCCGGCCACTGGAGGTTGCGGCGCACCGCGCCGACGAAGAAGGCGGCGGCGCAGAAGACCGCGATGCACAGCAGGATCAGCTTCGCCGGCATCACCGCGTGCAGGTCGGTGTAGGTCGCGCCGACGAAGTTGTCGTTGCGCTCCGACGTCAGCAGGGCGAACCGGTCGAAGTAGTAGGCGACCGCCTTCAACAGGACGAAGACACCGGCCAGCACCGCGAGCTGGACCTTGGCGGCGCCGGTCAGGTCACCGCCCCGACCGGCCAGCCGGATGCCACCGAAGAGGTAGTGCGCCACCAGCGCGCCGACGAACGCCACCGCCACCGCGACGAAGGCCCAACCGAGCAGCCACTGGAAGAACGGCAGCTGGAAGGCGTAGAAGCCGATGTCCCGCTGGAACTGGGGATCGGTCACCCCGAAGTCGCCACCGTTGAGGAAGAGCTGAACCGCCTGCCAGTTGCCCTGCCCCGCGACACCGGCCACGATGCCCACGAGGACGGGAACGCCGAAGGCGAACAGCTTGATCCTGGCCGTGACCGCCGTGCGGTAGCGCGCAACGGGATCATCGGGACCTGAGGCGGGCACGAACACCGGACGCGACCGGTAGGCGAGCCACAGGCTGAGCGCCAGCACGGTTCCGACCAGAACACCGACCGCGACGAACAGCACGGCCCGGGTGAACAGGACCGTGGTGAAGACCGACCGGAAGCCGACCTCCCCGAACCACAGCCAGTCCACATAGGTGCTCAACAGCCGTGACCCGCTCAACAGCAACAGCAGCAGCACCGCACCGATGGCGATGAGGATCCGTGCTCGCCTGGAAAGTTTGGGCATGCCGACGGGACTCCGCATCGCCACAGCGCACTCTCCCGGGTTGAGGACAAGGGACCAGGGGCGGGACGCGACCACACCTGGGTGAGGTGTGCGGTCCGTCCTGCGATGTCCAACTCTACGTGGGCGCCTCGCGCGTTCGGAGCCCCCCGTCGTGGGGTCGCCTCCCGACCGGAACCATGGAGCCCGTGGACGCAGAACACGACGCAGAACTGTCCCGGTCGCTGCCCGCCGCCGCGCGGGAGGTGGAGGACTTCGTGGCCTCCGGGGGCTGGGACCAGCCCATCCAACTGTTCGCACTGGTCAGCACCAGTGCGTTGTTGGCCAGGGAACCCAACCTGGTCGGCCAGGTCGACCCCGGGTCGACACTGACGCCGGTCGCGCAGGACGCCCTTCCCGAAGGTGACCTCGCCGAGGCGCTCGCCGGGATCGAGTGGCCCGACGCCGTCGACGGCTGCGCGTTGGCGCAGGAGATCGTGGTACTACCCCCCGGCGCCGACGGCGCGGACTCCGAGGAGGGCGTCGCCCTCAGCCCCGAGGAGGCCGCGAACCACCCGGAGCGCCGGGAGGCCCGGCTGGTGGCGGCGGTCCTGCGCGACGGCTCAGCCGCCTGCGTGCTGCGGCTCCGGGCCGACGACGTCACGCCCGAGGAGATCGTCGAACACCCGGAACTCGCGCCGAACCTGGTCACGGCGTTGCGGGCGACCCTCCACCCCTGATCGAGGACTCCTGGCCGGCGGTCAGTTCGGGGAGCAGTCCGGCGGCTGTTCCCCGGCGCGGACCTGGCGGAGGGCGTCCACCGCCCCCTCCAGGGTCTCCACCTCCACGAGCTGGAGGCCGTCCGGGGCGTTGGCGACGGCTTCGGCGCAGTTGCCCGTCGGCACCAGGAAGACCGTGGACCCGATGTCCTTCGCGGCGCGCATCTTGAAGCTGATGCCACCGATCGGCCGGACCGCGCCCTGGGTGGTGATCTCGCCGGTGCCCGCGACATGGGTTCCGCCCGTGATCTCCCCGGGGCTGAGGGTGTCGATGATCGCGAGGGCGAACATCAGACCGGCGGAGGGCCCGCCCACCTCGTCGAGTTCGATGTCCACCTCGAAGTCCACATCGGGCTGGTCGAGGGGCGCGACGCCGAGGTACCCGCTCTCCCGGTCGTCCCGGGCACCGAGTTCGACCGTGAGGTCCTCCTCGACGCCCTCCCGGCGGATCACGATGTCCACCCGGTCGCCCGGCGAGGTGTCGGCCAACGACTCCACCACCGCCTCGGCGGAGTCCGCCTCGACACCGTTGACCACCACCAGTTCGTCCCCGGGTTCCAGCACGCCGTCGCTGGGCCCGTCCCCGAACACCTCGCCGACCAGGACCTTCCTCGGGTAGCCGAGGTAGAGCAGCGCGGCGGTCTCGGCGCTGCTCTGGGACGCGGTGAAGGACTGCCGGTTCTCCTGCTCGATCTCCTCCCGGGTGCGGTCCGGCGGGTAGTACTCCTCGCGCGGCGCGAGCGCGTAGTTGCCGCTGGCCCACAGCCCCAGGGCACCGAACAGGGTCACGTCCGTCGTGAGCTGCACGGTGGTCAGCCGGAGTTCACCGGGATCGGGATCGGCGCCCGTCTCACCGGGAAGGGCGTCCCCCTCCTCCAGCAGGGGCGGTGGAGCCACCTCTCCACTGGTCGCCACGAGACCGAGGGTGTCGTAGGTGTGGCCAGGACCGAGGGCCACGTAGGGCACGGTGACGAAACCCCCGAAGGCGGCGAAGACGCCGACCAACGCGACACTCACCAACAGGGACCAAGTACGGCGGCTCACGGGGGCAGCGTACGGAACGGGTCGCCACCGACCCCGGCGGACCGATCCCACGCTGGTCGGCGCGGGCCGCGTACCGTTGACGGTATGACCGATCTACCCTTCGGGTTCAACTCGCAGGATCCCGATGACCGTGGGAAGCGCGACGATCCCTCGGGCCGGTCCGGAGGCGAGTCGCCCTTCGGAGTCGGTCCCGGGGGGATGCCGGGCTTCGACATGGGCTCGTTGGGCCAGATGCTCAGCCAGCTCGGCCAGATGCTCAGCCAGGCCTCGCACCACTCCGGCGGCCCGGTGAACTACGACCTCGCCAAGCAGCTCGCCCTCCAGCAGATCAACAGCGGGGGCCGGGACCAACCGCCCTCCTCCGGGCAGCACGACGCGACCACGGAGGCGTTCCGGTTGGCCGAGCTGTGGCTGGACCCGGTCACGACCTTCCCGGTCGGGGCGCAGAGCGTGCGGACGTGGTCGGCGAAGGACTGGGTTGACCGCACGCTCCCCACCTGGCAGCGGTTGTGCGACCCGGTGGCCCGCCAGGTGTCCTCGGCCTGGACCGACATGCTGCCCGCCGAGGCGAAGCAGAACGCGGGGCCCCTGCTGTCGATGCTCGGCCAGATGGGTGGCATGGCCTACGGCTCCCAGTTGGGCAGCGCCCTGGGGCAGTTCGCCTCCGAGGTGCTCACCTCGACCGACATCGGGCTGCCGCTGGGGGAGCCTCGGACGGCCGCTCTCCTGCCGAGCAACATCGACCGCTTCACGCAGGGCCTCGACCGCCCGGCGAACGAGGTCCTCGTCTTCCTCGCGGCCCGCGAAGCCGCCCACCTCAGGTTGTTCTCCCACGTTCCCTGGCTGCGGCAGCGGCTGCTCGCGACGGTCGAGGAGTTCGCGCACGGGATCAGGGTCGACCCGAACGCCATGGAGGAGTTGGCGGGCAAGGTCGACCCGAGCAACCCCGCCTCCCTGGAGGAGGCGATGCGCTCCGGCCTGCTGGAACCGCGCAGCACTCCGGAGCAGAAGCAGGCGCTGACCAGGCTGGAGACCCTGCTGGCGCTCATCGAGGGCTGGGTCGACCTGGTGGTCGGCGAGGCGCTGGGCGATCGGCTGCCCGGGGCGGAGGCGCTCCGGGAGACGCTGCGCCGCCGCCGGGCGAGCGGTGGTCCCGCCGAGCAGGCCTTCTCGACCCTCGTGGGACTGGAACTGCGGCCCCGGCAGCTGCGGGCGGCGGCCACCCTGTGGCGGGGGCTGACCGACCGGCACGGATTCGAGCAGCGCGACTCGGTCTGGAACCACCCCGACCTGATGCCCACCTCGGCCGACCTGGACGACCCGGTCGACTTCGTGGAGCACTTCGGTCGCGGCCCCTCCGAGCTGGACGACCCGCTCGCGGCGCTGCGGCGCGCGGAGGAGGGTTCGGCGGCGGAGAACGCCTCCGACGCCGAGAAGGCCGACGACGACCAGGGCGACCAGGTCGGCCGAGG
>NZ_AGVX02000027.1 GCF_000239155.1 Actinoalloteichus spitiensis RMV-1378 | reverse complement strand
CGCGCCGCCGCCGGCTGGCCCAGCCGCTGCCCGACCTGGTCGCCGACGTGGAACGCACGTTGTTGCTCGACATCGAGGGACTGACCAGGGTGGACCGGGCCGGGCGCGTCCACCTCGACGCCTTCGCCGGCGTGGTGGCCGAGTTCGCCTCCGCCAGTCCCTCGGCGACCCTCCCCGCGCTGATCGACTACCTCCGCACCGCCGAACACGCGGAGGACGGCCTGGAGCCCGGCGAGGTCGAGGTCGCCGAGGACCGGGTGCAGGTCGTCACCGCGCACTCGGCCAAGGGGCTCGAGTGGGAGGTCGTCGCCGTGCCGCACCTCGTCCGCAGGGTCTTCCCCGGCCCGAGGCGGTCCGCGAGCTGGCTGGGGTCGGTGTCCGAGCTGCCCGCCGAGCTGCGGGGCGACGCGGAGGACCTCCCCCGGTTGGAGCTGACGGGCTGCTCGGACCGCAAACAGGTGGCCGAGGCGTTGTCGCGGCACGCGGACGAGTTCGAGGACCGCCGGCTCGCCGAGGAACGACGGCTCTGCTACGTCGCGCTGACGAGGTCGGAGCGAGTCCTGCTGGTGTCCGGGCACTGGTGGGGAGAGACCGGAGGGGCGCCCCGGGGCCCCTCGGAGTTCCTGGAGGAGGTGCTGGCCGCCGTCGTTGGCGACGGCCGTCCCGGCGAGGACACCGTCGTGGGTTCCTACCCGGGCGGGCGGGTCGAGAGGTGGGCGCCGCCACCGGACCGGGATGCGGTGAACCCGCTCACCTCCGAGAAGCGGTCCGGGGTGTGGCCGAGCGACCCGCTCGGTGAGCGTCGGCCCGTCGTGGCCGCGGGGGCGGAGTTGGTGCGCCGGAAGATGGCGTCGCTGCGGGCGGCGCGGCACGCCTCCGCCGAGGCGGGGGAGGACGGGCGTCCGGATCCGCTGCCGTCCCGGGTCGATCCGGTCCACGACCCCGAGGGGTGGCTGCGGGACGTCCGGGTCCTCCTCGCGGAGCGGGCGGCGGCCGC
>NZ_AGVX02000028.1 GCF_000239155.1 Actinoalloteichus spitiensis RMV-1378 | reverse complement strand
GGTGATCGCCGCCCGCAGGGCGGCCGCGGGATCGGGCGCGGTCGCCGCGACCGCCGCGAGCGGGCCGAGCTCATCGGCGAGGAGGGCCCGGAACGCCGCGCGGACCAGGCCCGCGCGCCCGCCGAAGAGCCGGTACACGGTGGCCACCCCGACGCCGGCCCTGGTGGCGACGTCCTCCAGTCGAAGGTCGACCGGCCCGTCCGCCGGGAGTTCGGAGAAGGCCGCGGCGGCCGCCCTGGAGATCCTCTCCCTGTTGCGCCGAGCGTCGGCGCGTCGGGGTGTCTCGCGCATCAGCGCATTCAACAGCACTGACGTCGCCGGGCTCGCCGCTCGGCGAGCACGGTCACCCGGCCCGGTCGCCGGTTCCGCCCGTCAGGGGCGTGGCGGGCCGGCGACGGACTCGGACGGCCCGGGACGCCGCGCCCCGGGGAATCGTGAACTCACCAGGCGACCTGGAACGAGGAGAGACCGTAGACCACGTTGAAGGACCGGAACTCCGCCTCGCCCGGCACCTCCCGCAGGGTGGGGAAGCGCCGCAACAGCGCGGGGAAGGCGATCCGCATCTCCATCCGTGCCAGCGGCGCCCCCAGGCAGTGGTGGACGCCGTGCCCGAAGGCCAGATGGCCCAACGCACCGCGCGTGACGTCCAGGCGGTCGGGGTCGGCGATCAGCTCCGGATCACGGTTGGCCAGGGGCAGGCTGCAGAGGACGACGTCGCCCGCGCGGAGCTGCACCCCTCCGAGCTCGGTGTCGACGGTGACGGCCTTCACGGTTCCGGTGTGGACGATGCTCAGCCAGCGCAGGAGCTCCTCGACCGCGGCGTCCACGGCGGTCTCGTCGTCGCGGACGGTCGCCAGCTGCTCGGGATGGCGCAGCAGCGCCAGCGTGCCCAACCCCAACATGTTCGACGTCGTCTCGTGACCGGCGATGAGCAGCAGGTCGGCGATACCGGCCAGCTCCCCGGTGGTCAGGTCGTCGCCGTGTTCGCGGACCAACCTGCCCAGCAGGTCGTCCCCTGGGGCACGGCGGGCCCGCAGGACGAGTTCCGTCATGTACTCCCGGGACTCGTCCTGCACGAGGGCCCGTTCCTCCCTCGTGCTGGACACGTCCAGCAGCCGGGAGCTGCGCTCCTGGAAGGTGTCCCTGTCCTCGTAGGGCACGCCGAGGAGTTCGCAGATCACCAACGAGGGCACCGGGAGCGCGAAGGCGGTCACGAGGTCCGCCGGCGAGCCACCGCGCTCCATCGCGTCGAGGTGGTCGGTGACGATGTCCCGGACCCGGGGTTCGAGGTCACGGATGCGGCGCGCGGTGAACGCTCCGGTCAGCATCCGCCGTATCCGGGTGTGCTCGGGCGGGTCGATCGCCAGGAAGTTGCCCTCCAGCGCCCGCTGCGTCTCCTCCTCGCTCATGCCAGCCGTCGCCGCGCTGTCGAGCACCTGCTGGGTGTTGCTGAACCGTTCCGGATCCGCCATGACCTCCCGGACGTCACGGTGACGGGTGACCATCCAGGCGTCGAACCCGAAGGGGGTGTGGACGAGTTCGACCCGCGCCCGATCCCGGATCTCCCGCACCTCCGGGGCGGGGGCGAACTCCTGCCGCCGCATGTGCAGCGGTAACTCGGTGATCCGTTCGGACGCTGTCTCACTCACGGGCGTTCTCCGTTCGGGTGTGTCCCCGACCACCACCGTTCTGATAGCGGTCTATCACATATTACTCAAGGTATCCGAACGGCCACAAAAAACAACTGGGTGCGCACGGGAAACGGGGCCGGGAACGCCCAGCGCCAGTGGCCGCCCCTCGGCCCTCGGTCCCGCTCACCCGCCGGTCCACCGGACGCGCACCCCGCACGCCCCGCGCGTTCCCGCACGCCCCTGGTGGGTGTCGTTCGCGGGAGTCCCGCGCTCAGCCGGTGGGCGAGGACGCGTGCCGCCCCCAGCGCGCGACCGCCTCGTCCACCTCCTCGTCGCCGATGCCGACCAGGTCGCCATCCCTGACCAGGACCCGACCGCCGACCACGGTGTGCCGCACGTCGGCCGCCGTCGCCGCGTAGACCACCGTGGAGTACGGGTCGTGCTCTGGCCGGGTGTGCGGGCGGTCGGTGCGCACGACGACCAGGTCGGCCAACTTCCCGGGCTCCAACGAGCCCAACCGGTCCTGCAACCCCAGGGCCCGGGCACCGCCCGCCGTGGCCATCCGCAGTACCGACCGCGCCCCCACCGCCGACGGGTCCCCGGTGTGGACGCTGTGCAGGAGCGCGCCGTACCGCATCACGTCGAACAGGTTCAGGCCCGTCGCGCAGGCGGAACCGTCGGTGCCCAGCCCCACGGGCACGCCTCGGGCGACGAGGTCGGGCACCCTCGCGATCCCGGCGGCGAGCTTCGCGTTGGACACCGGGCAGTGCGCCACCGACGCCCCCGAGTCGGCGACCAGGTCCAGTTCGGTGTCCGTCAGCCAGACGGCGTGGGCCAACACCGTGTCCGGACCGAGCAGGCCCAGATCCGCCAACAGCTCGACGGGCCGCCTCCCCGTCCGGTCGAGGACGGTGTCCACCTCGGTCTGGTTCTCCGCCGCGTGCACGTGGAGCAGTGCCCCGTGTTCCCTCGCCAGCGCCCCGACCGACCGCAGCTGCGCCTCGTCCAGGGTGTAGGTGCTGTGCGCGAAGACGCTCGGCCGGCCGAGCGCGTCCGGTTCCCGGCCGGCGAGCTCGGCGTCGGCGAGGCGGAGCCGTTCACCGAAGTCACTGATCCCGTCGGGCAGGTCCGGCACGTCCATGAAGGTCGGACCGGCGAGCAGGCGGAAACCCGCGCGCCGGGCGACACCGGCGGCGGCCTGGTGGAACCAGTACATGTCCAGGGCGGTGGTGGTGCCGCCCCGCAGCGACTCGGCGAGCGCGAGCAGCACCCCGGCGGCGACGTTGTCGGCCGTGAGCAGGCGCTGCTCCAGCGGGATCACCCTGGCGAGGAAGCCCTGGAGGTCGACGTCGTCGGCGGTGCCCCGCAACAGGGACATCGCCAGGTGGGTGTGGGTGTTCACCAGACCCGGTAAGACCACCGAGCCCGTCGCGTCGAGCACCGGCGCGTCCGGGTACCTGGCCCGCACGGCGGCGGCCTCCCCCACCTCCACCACCCGGCCCTCGCCGAGGGCGACGGCGCCGGCGGGCAGGACCGTGTCCTCGGCGTCCAGGGTGAGCACGACACCGCCGGAGACGACGAGGTCGACCGGGGTTGGCTGGCTGTGGTTGGCGGACGCGGGCGTCGGGTTCATGCGGTCAGCCTAGGTCAGCGGACCGAGGCTCCCGGTCGGTTCGGAGCGGGGGCCACGGGCCTGGTCTCGGCACGGGACCGGAGGTCGCCCGGTGCGGCGGGCCGCACGCGGGGGAACCGACGCCGGGAGAGCCCGGGGAGGGGAGCCGTTCCGGCACCGGTCTCCCCCAGGTGTTCACCCGCCGTGAACAGCCGTGCACACGGAACCGCACCGGCCCCTAGGCTTCTCGGCATGGCGAAACGAGCCGTCGTCCTCGGCAGTTCCGGCCAGATCGGACGAGCGGTGGTGCTCGGTCTGGTCCGCACCGGGTGGGAGGTGCGGACCGTCGACAGGGGTCGCCGTCCCGTGCCCTCGACCTGGGCCGAGCTGGGGGTGCGCCGAACCCTGCTGGACCGGGACGAGCCCGGCGCACTCCGCGCCGCCCTCGCCGCTCAGGGCGGCGCCGACGTGCTGGTGGACACCATCGCCTACGACGAGGCGCACGGCCGGGAGCTGTGCGCCCTGGCGGACCTGGTCGGTTCGGCCGTGGTGGTGTCGAGCGCGGCCGTCTACGTCGACGAGGCCGGCCGGAGCCTGTCCGGCGGGCTGACCGACTTCCCCCGTTTCCCGGTCCCCCTCCGGGAGGACCACCGGACGGTCGCACCGGGCGACTCCGGCTACGCGGCGCGGAAGGCGGCGCTGGAACGCGTGGTACTGCGCTGCGACGCGCTGCCGGTCACCGTGTTGCGGCCCGGTGCCGTGCACGGTCCCGGCTCGACCGCTCCCCGCGAGCTGTGGCCCCTGCTCCGCGCGGTCGACCGTCGTCCTGTCGTCGCGCTGGCCCACCGGGGAGCAGGCGTGTTCCACACCGCCAGCGCCCGGAACCTCGCCGAACTCGTCCGGCTCGCCGCCGCCCGTCCCGGGAGCAGGGTGCTCAACGCCGGCGATCCGCATCCTCCCTCCGTCCTCGACATCGTGCGGTGGGTGTGCCAGGCGGCCGGCCACGCACCGGAACTCCTCCTGTTGGACGGGCCGCCGTTGGGCGGCGGTGTCGGTGCCACCCCGTGGTCGGTCCCCCACGACGTGGTGTTGGACCTCGGCGCGGCCGAACGCGAGCTGTCCTACCGGCCGGTCACCACCTATGAGGACACGGTGCGCCCGGCGGTGCGCTGGTTGACCGAAGCGCTTGAGGGCAGGGGGTGGCGGGAGGCCTTCCCCGAGATCGTCCGGTTGTACGGGGACGGGTTCGCCGACTACGCCGCAGAGGACGCCGTCCTGGGCGGCGTCGGGACGTAGCCCGGCGTCCCCGGTCCCGCGCGCCGGACCGGGCCGGGACATCGGCGACGGCCACAGCCCCGGGCCGGGGCGGGTCCGGGCCGACGACACGCACCGACGCGGGTCACCTCGGGTGCGCGGACGGGCCACCGGGCGGGGGAAACCGGTGGCGTTGAGGGTGACGCCGTTGGTACAAGGAACGGATGACTCCGCCTGCCACCGACGTCCCCCACCTGTTGGCCCGTCTCGGCCACCCGGGCGCGGAGCGGCTCGCCGGGGGGATGGAGGGGGAGGTCTGGCGCCTCACCGGCGACCTGGTGGCGAAGGTGTGGCGAGCCAGGACCCCGGAACAGCTCTCCCCCCTCGTGGCGTTCTCCCGGGAACTCGCCGACCAGGGGCTTCCCTTCGCCACCCCGTACGTCGAGGAGGTCCGGGAGGTCGACGGTGTCGTGCTCAGCCTGGAACGGCACCTGCCCGGGACGTCCCTGGCCGACATCGTCACCCGGGGCGAGGTGACCGGCGAGCGGGCGGTGGAGATCACCGTCGAGGTGGTGTCCGCACTGGCGTCGACGGTGGCCGGCCCGGCCAGCCGGGCGCTTCCGGTGTTCGGGGAACCGCGTCCCCTGTGGGCGGGACACCGGTCGTGGGGAGGCGCGCTCGCGGCGCTGGTGCGTCGTCGCGCCCCGGCGGGTCCCGCTGGCGGGCCGCTGGGTTCGGCGGTCGACGAGCTCGACCGCAAGATCGACGGGCTCCTCGTCCTGCTGGACAGGGTCCGGGTGGCGCGGCCCGCCGTGGTGCACGGGGACATCTGCCCGGAGAACATCCTCGTGGACCAGGCAGGATCGGTGACCGCGCTGCTGGACTGGGGTTTCGTCTCCACCGCCGGTGACAACGCCTTCGACGCCGCCACCGCCGCCGGGTTCCACGACATGTACGGGCCGGACGCCGGGGTGAAGCGGGAGCGGCTCGTCGACGCGGTCCACGCGGAGCTGGGCTACCCCGTCGAGCTGCTCCTCACCTACCTGGCCGCCTACGCGGTCACCGGTGCCACCGCCTACTCGTCGTCCGGAGCGGACGGCCACTTCGCCTGGTGCGCCCACATCCTCAACCAGGCGTCCGTCACCGACCTGCTGGTGGCCAACGCCCCGAGATGAGCGGGCGGCCGGGGACCGGCGGTGCCCGGAGGACACCGCCCGGGTCCGCCCGTGCCGGTCACCTCGGCGGCTAGCCCTGCGGCAGCAGGGTCTGCATCTCGTCGATCTCGGCCTGTTGGGTGTTCAGGACGCGCTCGGCCAGCTCGGCGACCTCCGGGGACTCCCCCTCGTCGAGCACGGTCTGGGCGAGGTCCACCCCGCCCTGGTGGTTGATGAGCATCATCGACAGCCAGAGCTGGTCGAACTCGTCCCCCTCGGCCTCGGCGAGTCGACGGAGTTCGTCCTCGGACAGCAGTCCGTGGGGCGGCACGGCGGACGCGGACGGTGACGTGCTCCCGTCCCCGCCGGCACCGTCCTCGGGGACCTCCTCGTCCCATTCCTCCAGCCAGGAGGTCAGCTGGTCCAGCTCGGGCCGCTGGGTGCCCTCGATCCGGTCGGCGAGTTCCTGGATCTCGGCGTTCTCGGTGTGCTCAGGCGCCAGCTCCGCCATCTCCAGTGCCTGCCGTTGGTGGGGGACCATGTCCCGCGCGAACTCGATGTCGGCGGCGTTGGGGGCGGTGTCCCCACCGGTGGTGCCGGAACCGGTGTCCTGGCCGCCGTCGGAACAGCCGGTGAGGGCGAGGCCGACGGCGGCGGCGGCCGAGGTGAGGACGAGGCGGAGCGGGAAACGGGTGGTCACGGGCGTTCTCCTCGGGAGTGGCTGAGACGGGTGGACGCGACGACGCCGCGGCTGGCGGCCACGGCGCGACCGTCACAGCCGCAGCAGCCCCAGCCCGGCGAGC
>NZ_AGVX02000029.1 GCF_000239155.1 Actinoalloteichus spitiensis RMV-1378 | reverse complement strand
GGTCGGCGGCGTGAGCCAGGGCGCGGGCGGGCAGCGGACGGGTGGCTCCGTCGCCGGCTACGTCCCCGGCGCCACGCAGCGTCCCAACCACCACGGCGCCTTCGCCGTCGAGTTGGACGACGACGACCCCGCCTTCGACGAGTTAGACGTACCGCACCACCCCTACTACCGCCGAGCGGTCGGGGAGTGAGCGCGGCGCCCGGCTGGGTGGGGGTGGGTGCACCCCCCTCGTCCGGGCGCTGCTATGCTTTCGACGCACAACGGAACACGGGGCTGTAGCGCAGTTGGTAGCGCGTCTCGTTCGCATCGAGAAGGTCAGGGGTTCGATTCCCCTCAGCTCCACGTAAAGTTGAACGTTCGAACCTTGCCCCGCATCATCGCGGGGCAAGGTTCCTTCGTTGTGTGACCTGGGGCTGGTGGCCAGGATGGTCTGGATCGCTTCGGTCGGTTGGAGGGTGGCGCCGTCCTCGTCATCGATGGTGATGCGGTCGAACAGCGCCCGGGTGAGCATCCGCCGCTCGGACGGTTCGGCCTTGGCGTAGACGTCGCCGATGTCGGTGAGGAGCCCGAGGATCGCGTCGAGTCCAACCTTGGCCTTGTCGTAGGTCGTCTCCAACGTGTCGAGCCGACCGGTGATCGCTTGAAGGCTGGCGCGGATGCGGTCTTGCTCTGTCTTGAGCAGGTCGATGGGGATCGCATCGGCGTAGTGGGCTTGGAGGAGCTTGACCTGTTCGGCTTCGAGTTTGGTCTTCTGCCCGGCCAGCAGCTTCTGCTCGTCGCTGGTGGACTCGGCGAGGGTGTCGAACACCTGCTCGAGCACGTCCTGGATCTGCGCGGCCTCGTCGGTACTGACCGACAGGGACCGGTAGCCGTCCTCGATGGTCTGCTCGACGCGGTGGGTGAGGACGGCGGTGCGCTGGCAGTTGTTGCGCTTGAACCGGCGGCCGGTGCAGGTGAAGTAGTCGTAGGCGACGCCCTGGTGGTTGCGGGGCCGCTCGAACATGAGCCGTTTCCCGCAGGCGCAGTAGATCGAGCCTTTGAGGTAGTGGTCGTACTTCTGTGGCTTGTCGCCGACGACGTGGTTCTGCTGGAGGATCGTCTGCACCTGCTTGAACGTCTCTGGCGTCACGAGCGGATCGTGCGTGCCGGGGTAGGTGACCTCGCGGAAGGTGACGATTCCCTGGTAGTAGGGGTTGGTGAGGATCTTGTGCAGCGCGGTCGTGGTGACCGGCTTCGCGGGGAACGACGGCGTGGGCCGGGTGGTGAGGCCGCGGGTCTCCAGCTCGCGGGCCAGCTTCGATAGCGACCAGTCGCCGGTGGCGTAGGCGGTGAACGCGAACCGGATTAGCTCGGCCCGGTCGGGGTCGATGCGCACCTCGCGTACTTCGTGCCCGCCCGCGTCGACGGTGCGGATGTTGAGGTAGCCGATGGGCGCCTTGTGCGGGGTGCCGCCGATGGACGCTTTCTGCACGAGCCCCTTGGTGACCTCCTGGGCGAGGTTCAGGGAGTAGAACTCGGCGATGGAGGCCATGATGCCGTGCATGAGCATCCCGGAGGGGGTCTCGTCGATGTTCTCCATGACGGACACGAGCGTGACCCCGGCCTGGCGGAGGGTGGCGTGGATGATCGCGTCATCGAGCCGGTTGCGGGCGATGCGGTCGACCTTGTTGATGATGCAGTATCGGACGGGGTGCCCGGCGAGGTAGTCGAGCATCTCCTGGAGCGCTTTGCGGCGCGCGGTCTTGCCGGACTCGCCGGGCTCGATGAACTCCGCGACGATGACCGCGTTCAGCTGGTCGGCCTTGCGCTGTGCTGCGTCGCGCTGCGCGGGGATGGAGAGGCCTTCTTCGAGACCGTTGCGGGTGGCCTGGTCCTTGGTGGAGACCCGCAGGTACGAGATCGCGGGCACCTTCCCATCAGGAAGGGCGGTCGCCTCGTGGGAGGGTTTCGGGCCGGCGGCGAGGGTGCGTAGGGCGCCGAGGTCGAGGCCGGCGGGGAGGTCGAGGAGCGTCATGGTCGTGACTGCCTTTCGGGCTCTTACCCAGCCCCAGCATTGGGGTTGGGTGCGGGCGCCGACTGGCGGTCACGACACAAATTGGGGAGGCCTGCCGAACCGGGACGGGTTCGGGCAACAGATGGGTTAGCCGGTAGCGCCCTGGGATGGACGTACAACAGGGATTCTACCGTTCGCTGCTCATCAGCGCCCGGAGCTGGTCTCCGGCCTGACCGATCGGGCTAGCGATGCCGGCTTCGCGCAGGGCGACGCGGATGAGGACTTCGGCGATCTTCTCGGTGTCGATCTGCTCTCGCCTCGTGAACGCGACCCGCAGCCGCCGATCCGATGATGGGCGCTGGGTCTTGCGCTGATAGTTCCGCACCATCACCGCTCACCCGCCTTCTGGATCCGCGCCCTCGTCGAGGTCGGCGTCGTCGAGGCGGGCGAAGAAGGCGTCTTCGGCGGCTTTGCGGCGGGCGACTTGTTCGATCACGAAGGCCACGAAGTCCTCGCGCCGGTTTGTGATCGGGATGTCTTCGACCGGCGGGGCCGGGGGTTCGCCGGGCCAGGCGGTCTGCCGGTCGGGGCGGTCCCGATCCAGGCGGGTGCCGGAGGCGGCGACCCAGTCGCGGAGCCGATGCCGGGTGGCGGCGAAGTCGCGGTGCCATCCGATCGCGGCCGAGGCGTCCTGTTCTGGGTCGTACGCGGCGAGCCAGTGCAGATGCAACGCGGAGAGCTCCCATTTGAGTGCCGGATGCCGGTGCCACATCGGCGGGATCACCGAGGCGGGCAGCGCGTACTCTCTCCTGACCCACTCGACCCACCGGTTCAGGGCGAGCCATTCCTGCTCCAGATCGTGCGCGAGCAGCAGGTTCCAGTTCACAGGCCGCGGTGGCCCCGGCGCATCATCGTCGGGTCCGGTCGGCCCGAAGTCTTCGTCCTCCCACTCGTCCTGCTGACCCTCGTCGTCGGGGGTCGTCTCGTCTGCGGGCGGGAGCGTGGTGTCGTCGTTCATCATCCGGCTCCTCACATGGCCCGGGCGTGCTGCTCGTGGCCGGGCTGTTCGTGCTCGGGCGGCTCGAAGCCGACCTGCCGCTGCGGCTGCTGCCGGTTCGGGGACTCCATCTGGGAGAGCCGGCGCGGGCTGCCCACGTGGGTGTTCATGCGGGCGAGATCGTGGCCGAACCGGCTCGCGATGAACTCGGTCTCCTCGACCCCGGTCTTGGGGTTCGTGCTCGGCTCGGTGTGCCCGATCGCGAGGAACCAGTCGCCTTTGGCGAGCTTGCGATCGCCGGCTTCGGCCGCCCCGCGGAACGCGACGACATCGTGGAAGGTGGTGGGGAGCTTGATCCTGGACCCGTCGGGTGCGAACTGGTAGTGCTCCTGCCCGGCCCGGAAGTACAGGCGCGGCTTGCCGTCGTGCGTGGTCGGCTTCGGATTCGAGGCGACGAACCCGTAGAAGGCTTCACTGATCTCCGGGTCGACGCCTGGTTTCTGCTCGCTCATCGTGTGCTCCTGCTCTGCTCATGCCGCTCGCTCCTCATCGGGGCTGCTCGTGGCAGGCAGGTGCACCCGACCACCCCGGCGGGGTTACTGCTGGTGGGCGTTGTGCAGGAGCTGTTCGACCTCGGCTCGAGCCGACTGGATCTGCTTGCCGTCGGGGCGGTCGGGCCAGGCGCGCAGGTCGGTGACGATCGGCGGTGCCGAGCGCAGCAGGGTCACGGCGGTGCCGAACGGGAGAGTTCTGATCCGGTCTGGCGGGAGGATCGCGACCCGCCGCACGCTGCGTTGGTAGGAGCGGGAGCCGTAGTCGCCGACGGTGGTGGTGTTGGTGAGCTCGTCGCGTTCCCCGATGAGCGTGGAGAGGTCTTGGAGGTCGCGGCTGTTGGAGGCGCCGCCGAGGATGATTTTCACGATGGACGCGTCCCAGATCGCGCCGGCCTGGTGCTCGTTCCACTTGTCCCGAGCCTGCGCGAGGGACTGGAGCACGGCGAGGGTGGTGATGCCGGTGCCGCCGCCCTCGGCCATCAGGGTCGGCAGGCTGGGCAGGGGCGCGAGGTTCCCGATCTCATCGAGCGCCAGCAGCATAGGCGGGTCGAGTCTCGCGCCGGTGGAGCGGGCGGCCATGCGCCGGGCGGTCTCCACGAGGTCTTCGACCAGCGCGGCAACGAGCGCGGCACTGTTCCCGGCCCCGGCGCCGGTGGCGAGGAGGAACAGGGTGCCGCGCTCGCGGATGAACGTCTCGGGGTCGAACTCCTCACCCTCGGCGGGTGAGACGGCATCGAGCACCCGCGGGTCCGCCAGCGCCGCCAGCGAGAGGCTGACGCCCTGCCAGATCGAGTCGCGGGTTCGCGGGTCGGCGTCGATCATCGATGCGAGCGAGTCCGCCCATCCGGTCGCCGCCTGCGGGTGGTTGGTGAGGATCGCGACCGCGTCCGCCGCGGATGTGGGGTCGAGGGTCCACCGGAACAGCTCAGAAGGGCTGCGCCGCTCGAGGACGGCGGCGTGCAGCAGCGCTTGGAGGGCGGCTTTGGTCTTGCCTTCCCAGAAGTCTCCGCCTTCGACGCCGCCAGCGGACAGGCCGGTGGCCGACGCGAGGCCGGCGGCGCGGATCATCGCGGTCTGCGGGGACTCGCACCCGCGGATCGGTGACCATCGCATCCCCGCCGGCAGGCCCTCGGCGAGATGCTGGGGGTCGAACACCGCCACCGAGCCTACACGTCTTCTCGCGCGGAGGCACGCGGTGACGTTATCCGGCCGGGTGCTGGTGGTGACGACGGCGCCGGGGGCATCGAGGATCGCCGGGATGATCAGGTGCAGGCCTTTGCCGGAGCGGGGCGGGCCGATCAGCAGGATCGAGTCCTCCACGCTCGCCCACACCTCCCGGCGGTGCGCCGTGCCGAGCCGATACCCGACATCACCCGGCCCAGGCGTGTCCAGGCTGGGGCGCAGAGTGCCGGCCCGCCGAATGAGCGCTTTCGCCGACGCAGCCGTCGCGACCTCGTGCCCGGTGGCGGTGCCCTCCTGCCGGTGCGGATCGCCCGCGGCCTGCCGGATCGTGCGGCGGATCAGGCTCCAGGCCCAGAGCCCCGCCACGGCCAGGGCGGTGAGCATGAGGGCGGCGGTGATCCAGTAGGCGACCGGGTTCAGGCCGTCGGCGCCGAGCTGCCCGCCCGGATCGCCTGGGTGGAAGAACACCGTGATCCCGCCGGTCGCCCCGGCGGTCGGCTGAGGTGTGCCAGTGAGGAACGCGGCGACGCTGCCCGCCGTACGGAGCACGAAGGCGACCCCGAGCATCCCGCCGATGGCGATGAGCAGGATGTTGGTGAGTTCGTCGCCCGTCGGTTGGCCGGCGCGGCCCTGCGCCCCTGTCACGACAGACCCCGCACGGCGATCGTGCCCGAGACCCGCCCGACCAGCACCACCTCACCCGCCTTCGCCGCGGCGACGACCTCGGGGTCGAGGAGGGCCCGGGCCCGCCCGTCAGGGGCCGCGTCCGTGTGAGCGACGATGACGGCGACGGCGACGTCTTCACCGGAGATAAACCCCTCACCGCCATCGACCCGGATGGGGTCGGCCCCGCGGCGACGCCGGCCCGGCTTCCTCACCGGTTCCGGCTGCGGCTCGGGTTTCGGGGCGGGGCGTTCGGCGGCGGGAAGGATGTCGGTGAACGTGCTGCCGTCCACTTCGTGCACGGTCACGCGCACCGGGATCGCCCGGTCGTGAGTGACGTGATCGATGATCTGCGCGAACATCGCCCGCCGCCACGCCCCCACATCCTCCGGCGCAGCCACCGGATGGTGGTTGAGGGTCGCGGCGAGGGTGCCGTCCTCGTGCACGTCGAGTACGAGATGCGGCACCACCACCGGCGCGGACGAATCAGGAGAATCAGGGGTAAGTCTCATGCCCGCCAGGTGCACCCGCACCATCCGGCGCTCCTAGGGTGTGTCTGTTAGATGGTTGAGCCAGGCGATCACGCCGTTGAGGACGATCGCGGCTCGATACATGACTGCGTGTTTGTCGTATCTGGTCGCGAGGCCTCGCGATTGTTTGAGCCGGCAGTAGCCGCGTTCGATCACGTTCCGGCCCCGATATTTCTCGGCGTCGAACTTCGGCGGGCAGTCTCCGAGCGAGCCGCGTCGTCTGCGGTGTCCTTACTAGTCGCCAGGTTCCGGGATGACGGCCTCGATGCCGCGTCGACGCAAGTGAGTTCGGTTTGCCCGAGAGGAGTATGCCTTGTCACCGAGCGCAGTCTCGGGTCGTGTCCTGCGGCCGACGCGGAGCTGTTCCAGCAATGGAACGAACATCGGCGAGTCACCGTCCTGTCCCGCCGTGCAGATCGTCGCCAGGGGCAGGCCATGACCCCCGACGAATTGGTGTGTTTTCGTAGACAGGCCGCCGCGTGAGCGGCCGATCGCGTGGTCAGGCGGCTCGACCAACAGATTCGTGTAATTCGACGAACCCCTTTTTTACGGGAGTGACGTTCGTCGCGTGCTGATGCGCTCTGGCGATCGTGGAGTCGACCGACACGTCCCACTTGATCAGCCCGGCCCGGTCGGCGTGCTCAGAGCCTGTCAAATGGTCTGTGTAAGGGGTGAGGTTCATCTCTGAAGGAGACACTTGTGACTATGAATGCGATCAGCCCGGAACGCGAGGAGCGTCGCCGCCGGCAGAAGGAGCTCGCCGACCAGTTGAAGGCGTCGGGAGCGATGGATGAGCTCTTCGCGAAGATCGATGCGGGCGAGGCGCTCACTGGCGAGCAGGGCCTGCTGGGCGGGATGGTCAAGGCTGCGCTGGAGCGGGGTCTGGACGCGGAGCTGACCGAGCACGTCGGCTACGACCGGGGCGACGCGGAGGCGTCGCTGTTCCCGAACTCCCGCAACGGCACCACGTCGAAGACGGTGTCGACCGAGATCGGTGATATCGAACTGGCGGTCCCGCGGGATCGGAACGGGTCGTTCACCCCAATGCTGGTCCCGAAGGGGCAGCGCCGGTTGGACGGGCTTGATGGGATGATCATCTCGCTCTATGCCGGCAGGATGACGATCCGCGATATTCAGCACCACTGAACACGATCGGCACGGACCTGTCGCACGAGACGATCTCGAAGATCACCGATCAGGTCGCCGACGAGGTCCTCGCCTGGCAGACCCGCCCGCTCGAGTCGCTCTACCCGGTGATCTACTTGGATGCGATCATCGTGAAGATCCGCGACGGCGGTCACGTGCGTAACAAGGCCGCGCATATCGCTGTCGGCGTCGACATGGACGGCATCAAGCACGTCCTGGGCATCTGGGTGCAGGCCACTGAGGGCGCGAAGTTCTGGGCGTCGGTCTGCGCCGAGCTCGCCAACCGCGGTGTCCGCGACGTGCTGATCGTCTGCTGCGACGGGCTGACCGGATTCCCCGAGGCGATCGCGGCGACCTGGCCGGAAGCGACCGTGCAGACCTGTGTCGTGCACCTCATCCGCGCGGCGATGCGGTTCGTGAACTACAAGGACCGCAAGGCCGTCGCGGCGGCGTTGAAGCCGATCTACCAGGCCGCAAACGAAGACGCCGCGCTGGAGGCACTCGCGGAGTTCACAGCATCCGAGCTTGGCAAACGGTATCCGTCAGCGGTGAAGTCGTTCGAGGACGCGTGGGACCGGTTCACACCGTTCCTCGCGTTCCCACCCGCCCTGCGACGGGTGATCTACACGACCAACGCGATCGAGTCGCTGAACTACCAGCTGCGGAAGATCACCAAGAACCGCGGGCACTTCCCGAACGATGCCGCCGCGGTGAAGCTGCTCTGGCTGGCGATCTGTGACATCGAGGACAAGCGGGCCCGCGAACGAGAGAAGGAACGCGGGCTCCCCGCAGCCAAACGCAAAGCGTCCGGAAGGCTCATCGAGGGCAACGTCACCACGAACTGGAAGCAAGCACTCGAGCAGCTCGCGCTGGCCTACCCCGAACGAATCACCCCCTACCTCTGACCACCAATTCCGAACCGCTTACACAGAAAACTTGACAAGCCCCGTGCTCATGGAGACGACGCTGGACGAGATCCCAGGTGCCATCATCGGCCAGGCGCTTATGCCACTGCCAGACGGTCTGCCACGGCCCGAACACCTCGGGCAGATCACGCCAGGCGATCCCACACCGGTATCGGTAGATGACCGCTTCGACCATCAACCGGGCATCCGCGAACGGCGCCCCTTCTTTCCTGTCGGGCCAGGCATGACATCCGAGATCAGAGCCCACTGATCATCCGAGAGAAGCTGAAATCGCGACACAACACCAACGATCCCAGCCCCCACCAAAACCATTTAACAGACACACCCTAGGGATGAAGGCGGCGAGGCGATGTCGGATCGAACGGCCTAGCATATCGCGTCTGCGAACGGCTGGTGGGGCGTGTTCGGGAAGAAACGCGGCAACAACGGCAAGAAGTCCGGACCCGCCGTCCACGACGATCTCCGCGTCGTCCTTGACGAGCACCGCAGTGAGCGTCACCGGTTCGTCGCTTCCCGGCCGAACCAGCTCTGGGTGGGGGACATCGAGCGCCACGAGGCGCTTCTGAACCTTGCGGTGGTGAGTCGTGAACCGCGGGAACAGCAGCGACGCTTGCTGCCGGTGATCGAGCCCTCAGATCTGGAAGTGCGGCCGGAGCATCGAGCGTTCGTGCTCGAGCCTGACGACCCCGCTCCGGGGTATCGGCGGATCGGACAGGCGGCGGTCGCCGGATGGGGGCGCCCGCAGGAGTAGGCGAAGCGCAGGTCCGGATCGAACAGGCAGGACGGATGGACGGGTTGTTCGATCCGGATGGACGCAGCGTACCTGGTCAACTCCCGGAATGCCCATCGGGTGCTGAAGCTGGCCTCGAAGGACCCTCATTTCTGTTCATGGGCCTCCCCATGGTGCCCATCGCGCGCCTGCCGAGAGGTCGCCGGATCCGGACCCTCGCGGGGCAAGACGGCCCAGGCGATGACGGCGACGGCGATGAGCAACCCGGCGGCGGTCGTCATGGCGGCGGCGTAACCTGCCGTCACGGCCGCCGGGGAGGTGTCAGCGCCGGTCACGACGTGCGCGACGGTGCCGAGCGCGGCCAGCCCAAGGGTGGCGCCGAGCTGTCGCGCGCTGCTGAGCAGGCTCGACGCCGTGCCGACCTCGTGCGAGGCCACGCCGACCGTTCCGGTCGAGACGATCGGCCCGAGGCAGATCCCGAAGCCGACGCTCGCGACGATCGAGGGGCCGAGCACGTCGGCGGCGAAACCGCCGTCGGGCGAGATGAACCCGAACCAGGCGAACCCGGCCGCCGTCATGGCTGCCCCGCTGGCGATCAGAGCCCGCCTGCTGAACGTCTGGTCGATGCTGGCCGCGAGGAGGGATCCGGCGATGATCCCGAGCGCGAAGGGCAGGAACATCACGCCCGTCACGGCAGGGCCATGCCCGAGCACGTCCTGGATGTACAGTGACATGAGGTAGAAGGCCGAGGTGATCGACGCGCCGATCAGCAGGTTGCCCAGGTTCGCGCCGACCACCGACCGATTTCGCAGGAGCCCGAGCCGCAGCAGCGGATCCGTCGTCGCGCGGTGCTCGACGGCGACGAACCCTGCCAGTAACCCCGCCGCGGCGACAAGGCACAGGAGCGTGTGTGGGGACGCCCAGGACTGACGGTCGGTGTTGACCACGCCGTAGACGAGCAGTGTCATCCCGGCCGTCGCGAGCACGGCCCCGGCGACGTCGATCCGGCCCCGCGCAGACCGCTGCCGGTCTGCCGCGACGCCGGTCCGGGTGAGGACCAGCGCGACCACCGCGACGGGGACGTTGACGAACATGACCCAGCGCCAGCCGACATACTCCGTGAGGACTCCGCCGACCAGCACTCCGAGCGCGGCTCCGAGGGCATTCATCGCGCTCCAGACACCGAAGGCACGCGCCCTGGCCGGCCCGCCGGGAGGGAAGGTCGCACTCAACACGGCCAGGGACGCCGGCTGAAGCGCGGCGGCGCCGACGCCCTGGACCGCGCGGGCCGCGATCAGGTGACCGGACGTGAGCGCGAACCCTCCCGCGAGCGAGGCGATCCCGAAGAGCGCGAGCCCGGCCAGGAGCACCCTCCGGTGACCGTACCGATCGGCCGCCTTTCCCCCGAGTAGCAGCAGCCCGCCGAAGGTGAGCGCGTAGGCGTGGATGAACCAGCTCAGCTCGACCGGTCCCGCGGCCAGGTCCTCGCCGATGCCCGGCAGGGCGACGTTCACGACCGACAGGTCGAGTGAGACCAGCAACTGCACCAGCGACACCGCCGCCAGAGTCACGCGCGGGCTCGCGTCGCCCCTCACGGTCGCCTCGGTGCTCATCGCGCGCGTCTGGTGAACATTGCGGCCACCGCTAGCACGCCCACCACGCACGGTGCCAACAGGGCCCACCCGAAGACGGGGGCGAGCCCGGTCACGCCGGAGGTATCAGGGGTGACCAGGCCGGTAAGCGCGACCAGGATCCCGGCCGCGCACAGGACACCGCCGACCCATGCTGCGGCCCACCGCCGGCCGGTGTGCACGAGCAGCAGGGTCGCGCCCCAGCCGGCCATGCCGAGCACGCCGACGGAGACGAGGATCGCCACGTATGCCCCGGCAGCCGAATCGATCTGATCGGACGGGTAGGAGGGATAGCCGATTTCGATCTGTCCCGCGAGGAGTCTCGTCGTTGACGGGTCGATGAGCGCCCAGGCCGTAACCGCCGCGGTGACGGCAAGCCCCGCCCACAGCGCCGGCCGTACCCCTCGGCTCATTTCTGACGTTTGAGAAAGTGACTGTCTCATAGGAAGTCACTATACGGTGTCATTCCACGCCAGAGCAAGTGACTTTCTTTTCGGGTGCTACTCTCTGTCTATGGCAGGTCTTCGTGAGCAGTGGCGGCGCAACGCGATGCAGGTGATCCAGCAGAAGGCGCTGGATCTATTCGAGGAGCGGAGCTTCGATGCGGTGACGATCGAGGCGGTCGCCGCGGCGGCCGAGGTGTCGCCCTCCTCGGTGTACCGCTACTTCGGCACGAAGGAGGGGCTGCTTGTCGTCGACGAGTTCGACGCGATGAGCGCCGACGAGGTCGCCGCGACCGTGGATCCCGTCGATCCGGTCGGGAGCCTGCTGCGCATGGTCCGCAGATACGAAGCGCCCGCAGATGGTGCTGCGGCGCTGCCGGACGCCTGGCGGCGGGTACCGTTCTTCTTCAGCGTCCCATCGGTGCGGGCGGCGCTTCTGGCATCCGCGGACGCGACCGGGAAGCGCATCGCGCCCCTCATCGCGCAAGCAGGGACGTTCAGCCCGTCGCAGGCCCGCGTGCTCGCCAACGCGCTCACCTTCGGATACCTCGCGACCCTGGAACTGTGGTTCGACGACGGGCAGACCCGCCCCATCGCCGCCTACGTCGAAGAAGGCCTCGCCCCCTTACGGGCACTCTGGATCTAGCTGTAGTTGGGCATGACGTTGTCGACGCCGACGCGGAGGCGTGAGGCCGGGGGCTGGTCGCCGCAGGCAGTGTAGAGCTGATGTCGGAGTCCAGGTGCTGCCACCAGGATCGACGGGCGACACGGCACCGCTTTCTGGCACGTTCTCGACTCATGGCTGCTCTGTCCGGGGGCGACGGTCGTGGTCGAAGCCGCTGCCTGGTCCGGTTCGCTGCGCGTGGTCACCGAGGAGCATCGACTGGGCGTCGCGTCGGTGCGGTGCCCGGTCCGGCGACGAGAGTGAACGGCATCGGCCCGCACGAGCCGGTGCGTACCGGCATCCGGCGATTTGTCACGTCCGCGACGGACGTCGAGGAGCTAGTATCTCACCCGGGGGCGGGCGCACGGCCCTGGCCCCTGAGTTCCACCGTCGTGAAGCACCGGGAACGGTGACGCGTTCCATGTAGACCGTTGAGCAGGTCCGTGAGCATAGCATGTTGGACGAATGTGAGGCCCACTTCTTTGCGCGTATCCACTGTCCGGCTCAAAGTTCACGTTGCCGGGAGACCAGCGGTGCTGGCCGGTGCCGTCCATCGGCCACGCCTCGACGGGCAAGCTCGCTGGGCACTCCTTCGGCGCGGCCCGGTCGATCTTCTGCGCGGTCGACTCCGTAGTCGTGCCGAGTGGCATTGAGTCGGTACTGGCGTACCGGTCGCGAAATGAGGGGATGACCTCGCCGGGCCGGACGGACACAACAATGAAGAGTCATTGATCGAGCAACGTCCTATGAAGTAACGCTCCTGCCCGGTCCGGTCACCCGGAACGAACGTGGCCGCGGAGCGAGTCGACCCGTCGGTGTCAGGACAGCACCGCCAGGAGCGCGTCAGTTAATCTGAAGGTCAGACCCGCCCCGAGGCCACGACACCATCTTCATTGTTAATCAGACAGTCCCCCACGTAGTGCCTCGTCAGTGGTGTCATGTGATGAGTCCGTGTCGGTAAGCGGTGATGGCGGCGTGGACACGGTTATCGATGCCAAGGGTGTTGAAGAGTTGGGAGATGTACTGTTTGACGGTGCCTTCGGATAGGTGCATGGCTTTGCCGATCTGGGCGTTGGAGAGCCCCTGGGCGATGTGGGTGAGGAGCTCGATCTGGCGCTCGGTGAGCAGGGTGGTGAGTTCGTCTCGCGCGGTTCGGGTGCGGTGGCCTGCTCGTTGCTCGGCGGCGAGCCAGCGGGCGACTCGGGGGGAGAACGCACCCCGCAACCTCGCCACGCTTGTGAACACCACTGGTACGAAGTCTCTGCTGCCACCCCGGATCGCAGCAATCCTCGGGGCTATCGAGTAACACCCCGACAGGGGCGTCGAGACTCACCGCACTCGCCCATGAGTGTCCCGAAGCTTCACCCCCGCAGCGAGGAGCGCGACACGCACGGAACTGGGGTTGAATCCAAGGCGCGCGCCCACGCTCGCCAACGACTCACCCTGTTCGTAACGGCGACACATCTCAAGCACCAGCGCAGGAGAGGGCTTCTCTCGACGGAGCCGGACCCCTCGCTCGCGCAAATGACTTGAGAGGCGTTCACGACTCACCCCCAGATCCTTCGCGATGGTCCGCAGGATCTCCCCACCCCGATACCTCCGCGCGGCCTCAAGCAGCATCGTTTCCGTCAAGCGCGTCACCGGGCGCGGCAACTGCTCCAAAGACGCCTGGCGAACCAACGAGTCCCGACGCCGAATCGCGTGATGCGACGACACGGCCCGCGTCAGCGCCGGGGCAAGGTTCGAACACTGTCGCGCTACCTCCACCATAGAGGGCCTACTGGCGCCTCGACTCCGCTTATCGAAGCAGGCCCGTCTCCGCTGGAGGCGGGCGTAGTGGTGTTCTGGGTGTCGGGCTGGACGGCGTGGTGGTGAGCACCGCGGGCGCCGTGCGTTCGTGCTCTGCGATGCGAGGTCCTCGTCGATCAGACGATCGTGGCGGCCCGTGCTTCCGTCGCCCGAGCAGGTCGCCCAGCCGGGTGGGTAGCGACGACGCGGCATGTGGGGCCGGCTCAGGGATCGCCCTCTGCTCAGCTGGATGTTGGGCGAGGGCGGCGGCCGTACCGCTCCCTGTGCGCGTGGACGAGGGTTCGCACGAGGCTCGGTTTGGGGGCGCGGCGAATGTTCTCCTTGGTGAAACGCGCCTCGTCGGCAGGGTGTCCTGATTCCCGGTCGTCTTTCAGGAATGAGCGCGCGAAGAATCATTCCTCCCCTTCGGGAATCTCCCGATGGATGGTGGTGATCGTGACCGTCTCGCGTCCTATCTGGAGACGATCCGCCCTCGGTCGATGCTCGTGCTGGCTGACCAGGTCGGTGTGCTGGTCAGGCTGCCGCGTCGTCGTCACCGGTGCGCGGGCGAATATGAGCCGGGTATCCGGTGTGGGAACACCAAGGCGTTTCGGCGTGGCTGCTGAGATGATGTTCGCGCTGGGGCGGTGACGACGTCGGTGGGTCAGGGCATGTCGGTCCCGGGTCCACCGCCGAATGTCGGTATGCGAGCCGCGCATGGCAGCAGTGCGAAGGTATCGCTTGTCGTCATTCCTGTTCTCCCGCAGGGTGGTGGTGACCACCAGGTAGGGGATACGGGCACCGTGAACGAAGCGAAGAGCGGGTCGGGAGTGGGGCCGCTGATCTCGTTGACCGGAGTGGTGGTCAGGAAGGTCGGGCGAGTCCGTCGCGGCGTGGACGCGGTGCGATCGCGCGCCGGATTCCACTCGACACCACAAAGCGGAGTAGAGAACAGGGAACCAGCATGACCACGTGGTTGATCACGGGGGCTTCTCGCGGTCTCGGTCGCGAGCTCGCCGAACAGGTCCTGGAGCGCGGAGACAGGGTCGCCGCGACGCTTCGGGAGCCCGAGCGGCTCGACGGCCTCGTCGAGGAACATGGTGATCGGCTGTGGCGGAGGCAGATGGACGTCACTGACACCGCACGGATCGAGAAGGTACTCGGGGAGGCGTTCGCCGACCACGAGCGTATCGACGTCATCGTGTCCAACGCTGGTTACGGCGTCTTCGGTGCTGGCGAGGATCTCACCGACGCACAGGTCGAGCGCGTGATCGCCACCAATCTCACCGGCTCGATCCAAGTCGCGCGCCGAGGCGTCCCGTTGCTGCGTGACCAGGGTGGCGGGGTGCTCGTCCAGCTTTCGAGTATGGGCGGGCACATCACCTTTCCAGGATTCGCGATCTACCATGCCAGCAAGTGGGGAGTCGAAGGCTACTTCGAGGCACTCGCCCAGGAGATCGAGCCGTTCGGGATCAGGACCGTCCTCGTCGAGCCGGGCATGGTCCGGACGGGTTTCTACGACGCGGCCGAACGGGTCCCGGTCAGTGAGCCCTATCGTGGCGGGCCCGCGGACTTTCCCACACCGAAGGTCGACGGCATGGTCGGCAGCCAGTCGGGCGTCGCACACGCGATCATCGAGGCCGTGACGTCCGGTAACCCGCCCCTGCGGCTGCTGCTGAACTCGGATGCCTACGACGCCGTCACCTCCACCGTGCGGCGACGACTCGCTTCGTTGGAGAGCCAGCGGGACTCCTCCCGTGCGGCGGACGAGGAACGCACCCGGTGATGAGCGGAATCCGCCGCCACTGGTGCGGATACTTGCTGACATGTCCGAGGTGACGCTCGTTGGCTTGCGCGTGGTGGTGGAAGTCGCTCGACGAGGATCCTTCACCTCGGCCGCCGAGGCGTTGGGTTACACGCAGTCCGCCGTGTCACGGCAGGTCAGCGCGGCGGAACGCGCGGTGGGAAGCCCTTTGTTCGAGCGGCGGGCGCGCGGTGTCCAACCCACCGCGGCCGGTGAGATCCTCCTACGGCACGCCAGGAAGGTCCTCGCGCACCTGGAGGCGGCCGAACTGGAGGTGGCCGGCCTGCGGGACCGGATCGCGGGCCGGCTGGTCGTGGGAGCCTATCCGACGGCCGCCGCCGCGCTCCTGCCCCAGGCCATCGCACGCTTACGCGCGGCTCACCCGGCGTTGACGGTGCGACTCTGGGAATCCGGCAGCCCCACTCAGATGCGCAGGCTACGGGCGAGGCGCATCGAGGTCGCGGTGGTGGCCGTCGGGGACGGGCTGCCCGACTACGACTTCACCGGCCTGCGCACCGAGGCGGTCCGCACCGGCAGCGGACTCGGCGTCGCGGTCAGCATCGATCATCCGTTCGCCGAGCGGGACGAGGTGGACACCCACGACCTCGCTGACCAGGTGTGGATCGTCGGTACGAGCAAGGAGGACGAACCGCAGTTCGGCGCGTGGCCGACGCTTGCCCATCCCACCATCGGCTACGGGACGCCAAGCTGGCAGACACGCCTGGGTCTCGTCGCCGCCGGCCTCGGCATATCCGTCCTGCCCGGTCTGGCGGCTGGCACCGTGCCCCGGGGAGTGACGTGGGTGCGTGTTCGCGATACCGCGTTCGTGCGACGGCGCGAAACCCTGCTGGTCACGGACGGAGACCGTTCCGCCGCCGCCAGCGCCTTCATCCGCGCGGTTCGCGACGGGCTCCCCACCCCGGCCGAGGCGACCGAGCCACCCTCGTGATCCGACGAGCAGGATCGGCACCCGGGCACACGCCACGCAGGTCGGGCGGTGTTCCCGCGCTCCGACCTCGCACCGTCGGAGCAACGCGCTTCCTCGGTCCGGGTGGTGGTGAAACCAGGCGGTGGCGGGCACGTCTCGACCTGGTCGGGGGTGCATGTGTCTCTGACGTTCCCGCCGGGCCCACCGCGACCTGATGCGCCGCCGCCGGGACGCCCGGCTCACCCAGTGGGGCGCGTTCCTCGGAGGAAGCGGTCGACGGCGGCTTCCACGAGGTCGTCGAGCAGTTCCGGTTCGACGATGTCGCCGTTGGCGAAGGTCGCGAGTCCCTGGAGGGTGGCGAGTAGGACGATGCCGATGCGTTCGGGGTCCCCCGCCTCCAGCGCGCCCTGGTCCTGCCCCTGGACGATCAGGCTGTTGAGCAGTGTGAACGGTGCGGCCGCCGCGTCGACGACCCGTCGCGCGCCCGGTCGGTGCTTGCTGGTGTACATGAGTTCGAGCAGTGCGGCGTTCTCGGTGGCGAAGCGCGTGTAGGCCGTCGCCGCGGCGCGCAGACGTGCCGGGAAGCCGTCGCCGGCTGCCGCGAGGGCGGTGCGCAGGACGGCGTCGAGGCGGGCGAACCCCGCTTCGGCGAGCGCGTCCAGCAGCGCCTGGCGGTCGGGGAAGTGGCGGCGGGGTGCGGCGTGGCTGACGCCGACCTCCCTGGCCAGGTCACGGAGGGACAGCTGGTCGGAGCCGTGCTCGGCCAGGGAGCGCTCGGCCGCGTCGAGCAGGGCGGCGCGGAGGTTCCCGTGGTGGTAGGGGCGTTCGGGGGTCGTGGCTGGCACGCCCCGAGGGTAGCGAACTGTGTTTTCGTTGACGACATTGTTTTCAGTGGCTACTTTGTAGCTCATGACAACATTCAGTGCGTCGGACGTTCCTCCCATGGCCGGCCGGACCGTGGTCGTCACGGGGGCGAACAGCGGGATCGGCCGGGCGGCGGCCCAGG
>NZ_AGVX02000030.1 GCF_000239155.1 Actinoalloteichus spitiensis RMV-1378 | reverse complement strand
AGGCACGCCGGAGGCGCGGACGCCCCGCCCGCGCCTCCGGCGCCGGGTGGCTCCGGGCGGGTGGAGACACCCGCCGGGTTCCTGGCAGCTCAGGCCTCGGCGACCAGGCGGCGCAGCTCGTCGAAGCTGGGGAGGAAGGCGTCCCCCGGGCACTGCGTCACCTTCCAGTCGCGGTGGCCGGAGATCACCGGCATCGTGCGTTCCGCACCGGTCACCGGATCCGTCCAGTTCGTGGTGCCCTGCGGGTCCAGGGAGCACCAGGAGCACAGGGCGGCGAGCACCCGGACGAGGCTGTCGACGGCCGCAGGCGCGGGAGCCGACACCGAGAAGTCCCCGACCAGGCAGACCCCGATGTTGCCCCTGTTGTGGCTGGCGACGTGCCCCGCGGTCACCGCCAGCGGCGCGCCGAGCTGGGGGTCCCGGTCGAAGACGGGGTGCCCGTCCTGACCGGACACCCGTCCCTCGTAGATCCGCCCCTCCGGGTCGATCAGCAGGTGGTACCCGATGTCGCCCCACCCGTTGCTGACGGCGTGCAGCCGGTAGACGTGCCGGATGTCGGCGGCGTGGTCGGCGGAGGGCGCGATGGCGGTGTGGTGCACGGTGAGCACCTGCGGGCGGGTGAACTCCTGCTCCCACAGCTCCTCCCCGTCGGCGCCGAACCGCAGGCTCTCGTCCGCGCCCCACCCGGCCCGGCTCACCACCCCAAGCCCCGGGCCGCTCTCCCCCGGCACCGTCAGGTCCTCGACCGGCTCCTCGCGCCCGGCCGCGCCGTCCCCGAAGGCCAGCACGGTCGCGACGTGGTGCCCGGCGGGCAACCGCACCTCCACCGACCGGGTCGCCGGGGGAACCGGCACCAGCGCGGAGGTGCGCGGCGGCAGGTCGTCCCGCCCGTCCTCCAGGACGGTGAGCGGATGCCAGTCACCCGAGGGCAGCGAGCGCAGGGCCCCGGCGTCCGTCCCCGCCAGCGGCCCGTCGAAGAGCAGGCCCACCCGGCTCGTGCCCTCGCTGAGGGCCACCTGCTGTCCGTCGCTCACCTCGGGGGACGCCACGGGGAGAGGAGCCGCACCCCCGCTGGTGGAGCCGAGGGCACGCGGCGCCCCCAGCGCCATCGCGCCCGCACCGAGCAGCACACCGGTCAGCAGATCACGTCGTGTGGCCATGACTCTCCTAAGGACGGCGTTCGTCCGGGCGAGGAGTCCCGAACCCCGGGTATCAGAGTCAACGACGAGCGGTGGGCTCCCGCAAACGCGCCACGACGGGCTGAGCCACGAAAGAGGGATGGGAATGCCGGTCCGTGGCGGACCGAGGTTCCCACCCCTCGCGGTACCGCCCCGGCGCCCCAGCGCCAGGGCACGGGGTCAGGCGCGCAGCATCTCGGCGATCAGGAACGCGAGTTCCAGCGACTGCTGGGTGTTCAGACGCGGGTCGCACGCCGTCTCGTAACGGCCCGCCAGGTCGGAGTCGGAGATGTCCTGGGCGCCGCCCAGGCACTCCGTGACGTCCTCACCGGTCAGCTCGATGTGAACGCCACCGGGGTAGGTGCCCAGCGCGCGGTGCACCTCGAAGAAGCCCTGCACCTCGTCGACCACCCGGTCGAAGTGCCGCGTCTTGTAGCCGGTCACGGACTCGACGGTGTTGCCGTGCATCGGGTCGCACTGCCAGATCACCTGGTGTCCGGTGGCGGTGACCTTCTCCACGATGGCGGGGAGGACCTCCCGCACCTTGGTGCTGCCCATCCTGCTGATCAGCGTCAGCCGGCCCGGCACGTTCTCCGGGTCGAGCCGCTCCACGTACTCGACCGCCATCTCCGGCGTGGTGGACGGCCCGATCTTGAGGCCGATCGGGTTGGCCAGCAGCTCCGCCAGCGCGATGTGCGCGCCGTCCAGCTGCCGGGTGCGCTCACCGATCCACAGGAAGTGGGAGGACAGGTCGTAGAGCTTGCCGTTGTCCAGCCGCAGCAGCGCCCGCTCGTAGTCGAGCAGGAGCGCCTCGTGGCTGGAGAACACCTCCACCGTGTGGAGGTTGGTGTCCCGGACGCCGCAGGCGGACATGAACCGCAGTCCCCGGTCGATCTCGCCGGCCAGCGCCTCGTAGCGCTCTCCGGCCGGGGAGTTCAGCACGAAGTCCTTGTTCCAGTCGTGCACCCGGTGCAGGTCACCCATCCCGGCGGAGGTGAGGGCGCGCACCAGGTTCATCGTCGCGCCGGCGTTGGCGTAGGCGCGGATCATCCTGGACGGGTCGGGCACCCGGGCCTCCGGCGTGGCCCGGAGCGAGTTGACGATGTCCCCCCGGTAGGAGGGCAGTCCCAGCGCGTCGGTCGGCGAGGACCTGGGCTTGGCGTACTGGCCGGCGATACGGCCGACCTTCACGACAGGCAGGCTCGCGCCGTAGGTGAGGACGACGGCCATCTGCAGCAGGGTGCGGATGTTCGCCTTGATGTGGGGTTCGGTGTTGTCCGCGAAGGTCTCGGCGCAGTCCCCGCCCTGCAGGAGGAACGCCTCGCCCCTGGCCACGTCGGCCAGGCGCTGGTGCAGCAGGTCGACCTCGGCGGCCACGGTGATGGGCGGCACGCTCTCCAGCACCGCCCGCACCTGGCGGACGGCCTCGGGATCCGGCCACTCCGGCTGCTGGGCGGCCGGCCTGGCCAGCGCGGCGTCCAGCTGGTCGCGCAGCTCGGCCGACAGCGGCGGGAGCTCGGGCAGGGTCTCCACCGGCACGTCAACGGTCCAATTCACGGCAGCCAGCTTAGCGGCTACCGGCGGCGACCCGTCCCGGCCGAGACGACGAAGGGGAGAACGCTCGGCGAACGCGCACCCGTCGGGCGCCCCTGCGGAGGCACCACGAGCACGGGCGGAAGCCGGACGACCACGCCGCCTCTCCCACCCGTGCTCGACGATATCACCCGAACAGGCTAACCGTGAGGATCAGCCGAAGAACACCTCGGCTTCAGCGTAACGCTCCGACGGCACCGTCTTCAGGGTCTCGGTGGCCTCGGACAGCTTCACCCTGACGATGTCGGTACCGCGCAGCGCGACCATCACACCGAAGTCGCCCTCGGTCGCCGCGTCCACCGCCTGCAGGCCGAACCGGGTGGCGAGCACCCGGTCGTAGGCCGTCGGAGTGCCGCCGCGCTGGACGTGACCCAGCACGACCGCCCGGGACTCCTTGCCGGTCCTGGCCGCGATCTCGTCCGCCAACCAGGTACCGACACCGCCGAGCCGCACGTGCCCGAAGGCGTCCTTCTCGCCGGTCTGGAGCACCTCGGCACCGCCCTCGGGCATCGCGCCCTCGGCGACCACGATGATGGGCGCGTACTCCCGTTCGAAACGGCGTTCGACCCAGCCCACGACCTGGTCGACGTTGAACGGCTTCTCCGGAACCAGGATGACGTTGGCCCCACCGGCGAGCCCCGAGTGCAGGGCGATCCACCCGGCGTGCCGACCCATCACCTCGACGACGAGCGCCCGGTGGTGGGACTCGGCCGTGGTGCGAAGCCGGTCGATCGCCTCGGTGGCGATGTGCACCGCGGTGTCGAAGCCGAAGGTGTAGTCCGTGGCGTTCAGGTCGTTGTCGATCGTCTTCGGCACGCCGACCACGCCCACCCCGTCGTCGGTGAGCTTCTTGGCGACCCCGAGCGTGTCCTCGCCGCCGATGGCGATCAACGCGTCCACCCCCTCCTGGGCCAGGGTGCGCTTGATCGCCTCGACGCCGCCGTCGACCTTGTAGGGGTTGGTCCTGGACGACCCGAGGATCGTGCCACCCCTCGTGAGGATGTCCTCGACCTCGTCCAACCCGAGCGGCCTGGTCAGGCCCTCGATCGGCCCCTTCCACCCGTTGCGGAAGCCCACGAAGTCGTGCCCGTGGACCTCCACGCCCTTGCGGACGACGGCCCGGATGACCGCGTTCAGGCCCGGACAGTCGCCGCCTCCGGTGAGCACCCCGATGCGCATTTGCTCGACTCGCCTCCCTTGAAGACCCCGACGACGGGCCTGCCCGGCCTCCTGCTCGAACGCCCGTCGCCGGAAGCTGTGCGACCACGCTGCTACGGCGTGGCTGACATCACTACGGGGGAGAGAGTGCCATGCGCTGGATCGGTGCAGCAACGGGGCTTGGCGATCTTCCCGCTCCCGCCGGCATCCCGCCGGCGGGGTCAGGGGGACCACCAGCGGTCCCCCTGGTCCGGGCGGCCGCTCCGCCCCCGGTCGGGCAGGCCGGAGCCTGGAGGCACACCGGTTCGCCGGCACGCGGGGCCCCAGCCGGGGCGGGCTGGCTCGGTCATCGGTCAGCTGGCACGACGTCCCACGAGCGAGCGCCACCGCTCGTCGATGACCCGCCACCGCTCCCGGTTGTGCCGGGCGTCGGCCAGGGCGTCGTGCGCGTCGTCCGGGGGCGCGGGCAACCGGGGGCGGCCGACGTCCTCCCACCGCTGCCGGAGGTCCCTGGTGAAGCGGGGGAGCTGGGCCGGCAGGGCGGGCATCGCACCCCAGAGCTGGGCCAGGACGACGTGGTCGTAGGCGGCGTACCAGGCCCACAGCTCAACCTCACCGGGCCCGGACTCCGGGCCGGTCAGGAACTCCAGCAGTTCGGCCCGGATCCGGGACCGGTCACGCCACACCGGGCTGGCCGGGGGCGGCAGCTTCGACAGGACGTTGTTGCGGACCCAGCTACCGGCCCGCCCCGGGTCGAACTCGGTGGAGACGGCGTAGAACTCACGACCGTTCTCATCGACCACCCCGATCGACACCAGGTCGATGGTCACCCCGTCCTCGATGAACTCGCAGTCGTAGAAGTACCGCACCCGCCCACCCTAGGCGGCCCTTACCCGATCGGGGCGAGGGGGCGGAGGCGCCCGGCGAACCCCCTCGACGCCGGACGCACGCCTCGACGACCGCGCCGTGGCCTGGTCAGCTCGCCTTCGACTGGGGGAGCCTGTCCACCTCGGTGGCGGGGACCCGGGGCGGAACCGGGACCGTGCCGCTGGCCAGCTCCTCCTTCGCCTTGGTCGCGTAGATGTCCACGTACTCCTGCCCGGACAGCTCCATGAGCGCGTACATGATCTCGTCGGTGATGGCCCGTTCGACGAACCGGTCACCCGCCAGACCGTCGTACCGGGAGAAGTCGAGCGGCTTCCCGACCTTGATGCGGATCGGGTGCGGGCGCCACATCTTGGAACCGATGGGGTTGGCCTTGTCCGTTCCGAAGACCACGACCGGGATGACCGGGACCTTCGCCTCCAGGGCCATCCTGGCCACGCCGGTCTTGCCCTTGTACAGGCGCCCGTCGGGCGACCGGGTGCCCTCCGGGTAGACGCCGAGCAACTTGCCCTCGTTGAGCAGGCGCACCGCGGTGTCCAGGGCCGCCTGCGCGGCGGAACCGCCGGAACGGTCGACGGGGACCTGACCGACGCCGGTGAAGAACATCTTCTTCAGCCAGCCCTTGACGCCCTTGCCCGTGAAGTACTCGCGTTTCGCGAGGAAGGTGACCCTCCTCGGTACCCGGAGCGGCATGAAGAAGGAGTCGGCCACCGCGACGTGGTTGCCGGCCAGGATGGCTCCGCCGGTACGGGGGATGTTCTCCGCGCCCTCGATGCGCGGCCAGAAGAACAACCGCATCAGCGGGCCCATGAAGATATTCTTCATCAGCCAGTACATCACTGTGGCTTGCGCCTCCCTCAGCTACGAACCCGGAACCCCTCGGCGACCGGGAACCGGCGCCCGGAGCAAGCACCAGCGTAGCCAGTCGGGCCGCGACGCACCCCCCGCCAGTGGCCCGTCCCGCGTGCGACGATGTGCCGGGGTGCGCCAGTGACCGATCTCCCGGAGGAGGCCGCAGTGCCCGTGCTGCCCGGCGCCGAACCGTTCGAACACGACGGCTCGGCCGACGTCGGTGTCCTGTTGTGCCACGGCCTGACCGGTTCCCCGCACAGCCTCCGGCCCTGGGGTGAACGGTTGGCGGCGGAGGACTACTCGGTGCGCTGCCCCCGCCTCCCGGGCCACGGGACCCACTGGCGTGAGGTCGCCAGGACCCGCTGGCAGGACTGGTACGAGTGCGTCGAACGGTCCCTGGACGAGCTGCGGGACCGGTGCGGGACCGTGTTCGTCGCCGGCCTGTCGATGGGCGGCACGCTCGCCCTGCGGTTGGCGGAGCTCCGCCAGTCGGACATCGCCGGACTCATGCTGGTCAACCCGTCGGTGATGACCCGGCGCCGGCTCGCCGCCCTCACCCCCTGGTTGGCCCACGTCATGCCGACGACGCGGGGCATCGCCGGCGGCATCGCCAAGCCCGGCGTGCGGGAGGTGGGCTACGACCGCCTGCCCCTGCGGTCCGTGGCCACCCTCGCCGAGCTGTGGCGGCTCGTCCGAGCGGACCTCGGCAAAGTTCGCCAACCCGTCCTACTGTTCCACTCAGTGGTCGACGAGGTCGTCGAGCCGGTCAACTCACGAATCGTGCTTGACTCGGTGCGGAGCACCGATGTCACCGACGTCGTGCTGACCGACAGCGGCCACGTGGCCACCCTCGACTACGACGCGGACATCATCTTCAACCGGAGTGTCGACTTCGTGCGGCGGGTGCACGCAGCTCAGGCAGGAGACCGGCCATGACCCGAAGCCCGGGTGGGGCGGACAACCCGGAGGACATCGACGCGGCGTTCGCCGAGATCATCGAGGGGCTGCGCCGGGACACCGGTGGCAGTCCGCCCTGGCCCGAGGAGGAGGACGGCCGGCGCCGGCGCCGCGAGGCCCCCTCGGACGAGGAGGAACGCGAGCGCGAACTCCGGGCCCAGCAGGACCGGGAGGAGTCCGCCGCGGCCGCTCTGGCCGAGGAGGAGCGGGAACGCGCCGCCCGGCAGGCGGCGGAGGAGGACGAGGGGCACTTCGAGCCCCCGGAGCCACCGCCGCTGCCCCGCCCGAAGCGCAGCACGGTGGGGGCGCTCGCCCTGATCGGCCTCGGCCTGCTCCTGCTTGTCTTCCCGTCGCTGCTCGGTCTGAGCCGGGACGTGGCGCTGCCGCTCGGCCTGCTCGTGATCAGCGCAGCGGTCGGGCTGCTGCTGCTCAAACTGCGGCAGGGGGGGCCGCCGGGCCCC
>NZ_AGVX02000031.1 GCF_000239155.1 Actinoalloteichus spitiensis RMV-1378 | reverse complement strand
CCCGCCGCTGGCCGGATCCTCGGCCGCCGTTCCAGGCGGCGCCGGTGCGCGGCGCCGGAGACCTCGCACCTCCGAGCCGCCGGCGCGGGCCGGTGACCCCACACCGCTCGCGGGCCAGCCGACCTCGGAGGAGGGGACGCCGGCGGGACCCCCTGCCAGGTGGCCGCAGCCCTGTCGCCCCCCGGTGCCCGGGGCTGACGAGCCCAGCTGGTCACACACCGGTTCGCCCCATCCCCGGGGCGTCGCCCCGGACCTGACCGCCCCTCCGCTGGTCGCCCCCGGCCAGGACGAGCTCCACGCCCTCGGCGTGGGCAGGGGTCACCCCCGGGACACCGCCGTTCCGGCCGTCCGCGCCCTCCGGGGTGGGCCGGCCAGTCGGCAAGGCCAGGCGCACCCGACGCGGTCTCGCCGCGGCCCCCCGGCCCACCGCCCGCACGCACACCGTTCGCTCCAGGAGGCGGCCATCACCCCGCCCCGGCCCCTGCCAGGTCGCCTCCGCGCAACTCAGTTCGAGATCGGCTCCCGGCCACGGCTCCCGTTCCACCACCGGGAGCAGCACGGCCGACCGCTGGCGTGCCCTGGCGCTCAACCGCCGGAGCCGGGTCTCCCCCACTCCCGCGAAACCCGCGACCACCACCAGCTCGATGCCGTCCAGCAACGCACCCACCACACCGGGCAGGTCGGGGCCGGGGTCAGGGACCAGCGGCATCCGACGCACGGCCACTCCCGACTCGGCGGCGGCCAGCACCCCGACGGCGGGCATTCCCACCACCGCCGCCCAGGAGCCGGCGGCCGTGGCCTCGGCGAGCAGCGACAGGAGCAGCGCGGTGGACCCGCGCACCGCCACCGTGCTGCCCCTGCGCAGACCACCCCAGGGAAGCAGGGCGGCCAGTTCCGTTCGCACCGGCAGCACACGCGGAGCGTTCGGGCCAGCGCCCACGGCCATCCCCGACGCCGTGGCCACCCCGTCCATCGCGCTCAACGAGGCCACTGATGCGGCGACCACCAGCATCCCCTTCCGTGCCGGGCGACTGCCTCCACCAGACGGGCACGTCTGATGGGCGGCCGAGCTGGTACGCCGGCCGCGAGATCGCCACCGGGGGGAAGCCGGCGGACATCGGGTCGACGCACCCGCAACGGGCACCCCGACCAACCATTCGAACTTGTGTTCGAACGCGCTCCAGTAAACCCATCGCCGCCGGAGACGTCAAGGGGCACCCCCGACATCACTCGAGCGATACCGTGAACACCGGCCGGACCGGCAACGCCCAGGAGAAGGGGATCGTGACGTGAGCCAGCCGCCCCCACCACCGGAGAACCACGGCAGGACCGCCCCGCCACCCCGAGGGGCCGTCGCGGTCCCCAGACCTGGCCGTCCTCGCGGTCGTCTTCGCGGAGCGGTCGCGCTGACCGGTGGCCTGGCGGTCCTGCTGGCCGGCGGCGGAGGGGCGGCCTGGTACCTCTCCCGCCCCGCCGAACCCGGCACGGCCCCGACGGCACCCCCGGCCTCCCGGACGGCACTGGACCACTGCGCCCTGGTCAGTGAGGAATCGCTGCGGGCGGCGGGCACCCCCGACTTCCAGCCGTTCTCCCCTCCCGGCTCCACCGGCCCACCACCGGGCCAGTTGGTGGACGGCACGGCGTTCTGCTACTGGGGATCGGTGGGCGGCGACGGGGGAACCCCCGAGAACAGCCTCGCGGTCACCTTCGAACGCCACCGGGGCGAGTCCCCCGGCGGAGCCGACGCGGCGGCCGCCGACTGGCTGGCGCGGCTCCGGCGGGACGGACCAGCCGGCGAGGACGGGTTCCGGACGCTGCCGGACCTCGGGGACGAGGCCGTCATCCGCACGAGGACCCGGTACGACCAGGACGTCGAGGCCCACGCCGTGGCCCGGGCCGCCGACCTCGTCGTGCAGGTCGTCCACGGCGTGGGCCACCGCCCGGACGCGGACGGCGCCGACGCCGCCCACGCCAGCCGGATCGCCGAACACGTCGCCAGGGAGGTGCTGACCGCGCTCGCCAGCCGTTCGGGTTGACCACCCGCCCCACCCGGGACACCGGCACGACGGGGTGCTCGGCTCGCGCACTCGGACGACCGGCCGGGCGAATCGGCACCCCACCGGGAACACCCCGTCACCTTCGGGGAACACCGGCGGCCGTCAGCGGGGAAGCCCAGCCGCCGACGTGAGCGCGCGGCTGGTTGGCACCAGCTCGCCACCACCGACGGCCCCGCCCCGACACGGGGGCGGGGCCCGGTCGGCTCAGTGGGCGAAGTGCCGGGTTCCGGTCAGGTAGAGCGTGACGCCGGCCTGCTCCGCGGCCGCGATCACCTGGGGGTCGCGCACGGACCCGCCCGGCTGGACCACCGCCCGGACCCCGGCCTCCAGCAGCACCTCCAGGCCGTCGGGGAACGGGAAGAAGGCGTCGGAGGCCGCGACCGAACCCCGGGCCCGGTCCCCCGCCCTCGACACCGCGAGCCGGGCCGCGTCGACCCGGTTCACCTGCCCCATGCCGGCACCGACGGTGGCGCCCTCCCTGGCGAGCAGGATCGCGTTGGACTTCACCGCCCGGCAGGCCCGCCAGACGAAGGCGAGGTCCGCCAGCGTGGCCCCGTCAGCGGGTTCACCGGCCGCCAGGGTCCAGTTCGCCGGGTCGTCGCCGTCCGCGTCGATCGCGTCCGCCGTCTGCACGAGCAGACCACCGGAGACGGCCCGGGTCTCCAGGCCGCCCCGCGTCGGCGCGGCCGCCACCAGGATGCGGATGTTCTTCTTGCCCGCGAGGACCTCGACGGCGCCCTCGTCGTAACCGGGAGCCACGACGACCTCGGTGAAGATCTCGGCCACCTGCTCGGCCATCTCGACGGTGACCGGCCGGTTCACCGCGATCACCCCGCCGTAGGCGCTCACCGGGTCGCAGGCGTGCGCCTTGCGGTGCGCCTCGGCGACCGCCCCCTCCCCCGCCAGTTCGGACACCGCGATGCCGCACGGGTTGGCGTGCTTGATGATCGCGACGCAGGGCGACTCGTGGTCGTGGGCCGCCCGCCAGGCCGCGTCCGCGTCCACGTAGTTGTTGTAGGACATCTCCTTGCCGTGCAGCTGCTCCGCGGTGGCCAGCCCCGCACCGCCCTCGGTGGCGTAGAGCGCCGCCCGCTGGTGCGGGTTCTCGCCGTAGCGCAGCACGGCCGCCCGCTTCCAGGTCTGCCCGGTCCACCCGGGAAAACCGCTGCCCTCGTCGTCGGCGGCGAGTTCCCCGCCCATCCACGAGGCGACGGCCGTGTCGTAGGACGCGGTGTGGCGGAAGGCGTCGACCGCCAGCGCCCGCCGCTCCGCCAGCGTCGTGCCGCCCTCACGAGCCCGCTCCAGCAGCCAGCCGTACCGGGAAGGGTCCACCACCACCGTCACGTTGGCGTGGTTCTTGGCGGAGGCGCGCAGCATCGCGGGCCCCCCGATGTCGATCTGCTCCACGCACTCCTCGGAGTCGGCGCCGGAGGCGACGGTCTCCCGGAACGGGTAGAGGTTGATCACCAGCAGGTCGAACGGCGCGATGCCCAGCCTGTCCAGCTGCTCGCGGTGCGACTCCCGGCGCACGTCGGCGAGCAGACCCGCGTGGACCCTCGGGTGCAGGGTCTTGACCCTGCCGTCCAGGCACTCCGGGAAGCCCGTGAGCTTCTCCACCGGGGTCACGGGGACGCCGGCGTCGGCGATGCGGGCCGCGGTACCGCCGGTGGAGACGATCTCCACGCCCGCCGCGTGCAGACCGGTGGCCAGCTCGAGCAGGCCGTGCTTGTCGGAGACCGCGACCAGCGCGCGGCGGATCGGCCGCCGGTCTGCGGCCTGGTCGGCGGTCTCGGTGTGGCCAGCGGTCACGGGATGTTCACCTCTCGTCCGGTCACGGTGCAGCCTTCGCGGGCCAGCCGGGCGACCGTGTCGACCAACAGCCGGCGCTCCACCGTCTTGATTCGCTCGTGCAGGCTGTCCTCGGTGTCCCCGGGCAGCACCGGCACCGCCTCCTGGCCCACGATGGGGCCGGTGTCCACCCCGCCGTCGACCAGGTGCACGGTGGACCCGGTCACCTTCACCCCGTAACGCAGGGCGTCCGCGACGGCGTGCGCTCCGGGGAACGCCGGCAGCAGGGCCGGGTGGGTGTTGAGCACCCGCCCCTCGAACCTGCCCAGGAACCGGGGACCGAGGATCTTCATGAAACCGGCCGAGACGACCAGGTCCGGCCGGTGCGCGGCCACGGCCTCCGTGAGCGCCGTGTCCCAGGCGTCCCGGTCCGGGTGGTCCCCCAGCCGGACCGTGAAGGTGGGGAGGCCGGCCTCCTCGGCGCGGGCGAGCCCTCGGATGGCTCGGCGGTCAGCGCCCACCGCCGCGAGGGTCACCGGGAAACCGGGGGTCGCCGTGGCGTCGATCAGTGCCTGCAACAGGCTGCCGGAACCCGACACCAGCACGACCACCCTGGCGGGCACCGGTAGCGCGAGCCGGACGGACGCTGGGACGTCGACATCCGAGTTGGGGGAGCTCAGCGTGTTCTCCTGATCGCTCGACCGGGGCGGGACAGTGGGCCACCTGGGCTCGGGATCGCGGCTGATCAGCGACGGTCGCCCGCCCAGGAGGAGCCCCCAGCGTAGTAGCGGACCGTCCCGCCCCGGCCGTGAGGGGACCCCGGGCCCGACGCGGAGAACCAACGGTCACGCCCCGTCGCCCTGGGGCCGCACCGGCTCCCGCCCGCCCCTCCGCTCCGGCGGCTCGTCACCGTTCGGCCCGGGGGACGGACCCCGAGGGGCGTCGTCCGCCGACTCCGCCGGCCCCGGGGAGGCCTCCCGCGTCCGCCGGCCCGCCCCGACGGCCCAGGCCCAGGACTCCGCGCTCGTCCGCCAGCCGTCCGAACCGGAACGCTCGTCGCGACCCTCGGCCTGGCGGGGAGCGGGCGGGCCGGGCTCCGCGCCCTGCGCCGCGCCGCGAACGCGTTCGCCGGCACCGGGGTCCCGGACCGTCTCCGGCCGACCCGCCCGGGTGCGCCCAGTCGTGCCCCGCCCTCCGCGTGCCGCCTCTCCGCGCTCGACCCGTCCCCGTCGGCTCCGGCCCTCCCGTCCCCCGGTGTGGCGCGGCGTGCCACCGGCTGGGTCCGGGGCGCCGCCGCGGGAGTCCCGTCCTGACCGCGAGCGGGGTCGGGAGGACGAGGTGTCGGCTCCGGGGGCTTCCGGGGGCCGCCGGTCGTCCCGGGGCCGCCGGGGCTCGGGGGCCGCCGGGGGAACGGGGTTCCCGGCGCCCCCTGGCCCGGCTCCGGCCGTCACCTGGCGCGGTCCACCGTGAGCTCCCTCGTGCTCCCCCAGCTGGTCCTCGACGGCCTCCCCCGCGCCCGGCCCGCCGGTCCGGTCCGCACCCGCCTTCTCCTCCTGGTCGCCGGGGTGCGCGGCGACCGTCGTCTGGTCCGACGCGTCGGCCGCCTCCTCGCCGTCGTGCGCTCCGGGTTCGTCCGCGTCCCCTGGGTGGGGGAGCGCCTCCCGGCCCTCTCCCGACGCCGGGCCGCCACGCGCCACCCGGGGGACCGGCGCCGCCGGGTCGGGCGCCGAGTGGTCGACGTCCTCGACCGCCGTCGCGGCGGGCCGGCGGGGGCCGAGGAACCAGGCCAGGAGCGCACCGGGCACGGCGACCCAGCAGAAGACCGCGCTGGCGAACTCACCGGCGGGGATCCGCACGGCGCCGAAGGGGCCGTCGGCGAGTTGGCCACCCGCGAGCAACGCGGCCACGAACGCTCCCGTCGCGGCGAAGGCCGCCGACACCGCGACCGGGCGGAGCCGGGCGACCGGGTCGGGGGCGTCACCCCGGCACCGCCAGCCGACGAGCAGCCCACCGGCCAGTGGACCGAGCACCACCGCCGCCCACAACGCGTGCGGCCCCGTCTCCGGGACCGCCGCCAGCAGCGGGATGTCCGGGGTGGCCCCGGACTCCACCCGGAACGGCGACAGCTCCAGCCGTCCGAGCGACACCGGCACTCCGGTGCCGAAGGCCGCGACGGCCAGGAGCATGTTCGGGAGGTAGGCGAGGGAGAGCAGCAGGAGGCCCAACGCGGCCCCCGCACCCCCCGCGGACGTGAACGACTCGGCGGCCCGGCCCGCCCCGAACCCGAGGGAGACGGCGAGGACGGCGGCACCGCCGGCCATGACGGCGGAGAGCGCGAGCGCCCCACCCCGGAACCCGAGGGTGACGTGCGGCTCCGCTCCGGTGAGCAGCCGGCGGTGCCAGCCGTCGGCGACGGCCGTGCCCACCAGCGCACCGGCTCCCGCCAGCAGGCCCGGGTGGAGCGTGGCCGCGAGGACCGAGGCGACCGCCGGCCCGGAGCCGGGCGCGAGGCTGAGGACGAGCGCCACCATCGAATGAGCGAGAGCGGTGGATCCGACGATCCACCACACCTCGCGGCCGGAACCACCGGCCCGCCGGCACGCCGTGCCCGCCGCCGAGGCGACCAACCCGACCAGCAGGACGGTCGGCAGGAGCGGCAGCATCCCCAGCGGGTGGTCGGCGATGAGGAGCGGCACCTGGAAGGCCGCCAGCCAGCCGGCGCCGGTGGCGCCCAGCACCGAGGGCAGCGACAGCTCCGGGGCGCCGGCCGCCGAGAGCACCAGGGCGATGACGGCGGCGACCCCGAGGTAGCCGAGGACCAGACACCCGCTCGTGGCGGCGAACACGATCCGGACCCGTTCCCACCGCCCGACCCGCACCTCGGCCTCGGACGTGGTGGCCTGATCGTCCTCGGAGCGTCGGGCGCGAGCCGTCTGCATCGTGATCATGCCTGCCAGACTGGCAGAGGATGTGCTCCGATCAGCCCAACGCGACTAGCTCTTTCGGGTGAGAAAAACGGCGGGCCTGGGCCCGCCGTCCTCCTGGTCGCCTTGTTCGGTTGTCCGTCCCGGCCGCTCTGGCGGTCCGCCGGTCCCCGCGTCGGCGGGCGTCGTCGGCCGGGCCGGGGGTCAGGCCCCGCTGCCGCCGGGGGGAGTCCCGGGCTGCCCGTACTGGCCGGGCTGCTGCGGCTGCTGGCCGTACTGGCCGGGGGCCTGACCGTACTGGCCCGGCTGGCCGTACTGCCCGGGCGCCTGGCCGTACTGCTGCTCCTGCCCGTACTGACCGGGCTGGGGCTGCCCCTGCTGCGGGAACCCGCCGCTGGCGGGGTTCCAGCCGCCCTGCGGGTAGGCGGGCTTCGGCGTCAGCTTGATGATCTTCTGCTCCATCAGCCACGCCACGATCAGGGCCGCCGCCTGGAGCAGTCCGACGATGAGGGCGATGACCGGGACGGCGGCCAGGTCGGCGGAGCTGTGCACGATGGCCTGGAGGAAGGTGAGGGCGCCGAGCACGGAGAGGAGGGCCGCCGGCAGCAGCAGCCGGCCCATGTCCGGCAGCACCGTGAGGCCGGCGAGCACGCCGGCGAGCAGCATCGCGGTCAGCGACGCGCCCTGGCCGGTGAGGTGCAGGTAGACGCCACCCAGGTCCTCCGCGAAGGCGAGCAGGTAGATGACCAGGGCCAGGCCGGCCCCGGCGAGGGTGAGGACGAGTTGGAGGTTGAGCCCTCCGCTTGTGGGGGCCGGGCCTCCGGCCTGCGGGGGCTGGGCACCGTACGGGGCGGACATCGCGGGGTCTCCTCCACTAGGACGTGAACCGGCTGATCGGCTCCAAACGCTAACTGATACCTGGCTTGGACGGGCCGATGCCCGGTGGCGTTCCACACGAAGAGCAGAGTGGGGCCGGTCTCCGCCACGCGGAGTCCGGCCCCACTCTGCTCCCGGTGACCACCCGGTCACCGGCGTTCACGCGCTCAGCCGAGGTTCTGGAACACCTCGCGGGCGAGCTGCGCGGTCTCGCTCGGGGTCTTGCCGACCCGCACGCCCACGGCCTCCAGCGCCTCCTGCTTGGCCGCGGCGGTGCCCGCCGAGCCGGAGACGATGGCACCGGCGTGCCCCATCGTCTTGCCCTCAGGGGCGGTGAAGCCGGCGACGTAGCCCACCACCGGCTTGGTGATGTTCTCCTTGATGTAGGCGGCGGCCCGCTCCTCGGCGTCCCCACCGATCTCACCGATGAGCACGATGAGGTCGGTCTCCGGGTCCTCCTGGAAGGCGGCCAGCGCGTCGATGTGCGTCGTCCCGATGACCGGATCGCCACCGATGCCCACGGCGGTGGAGAAGCCGATGTCCCGCAGTTCGTACATCATCTGGTAGGTCAGCGTGCCCGACTTGGACACCAGACCGATCCGGCCGGGGCCGGTGATGTCGGCGGGGATGATGCCGGCGTTCGACTTGCCGGGGGAGATGACACCGGGGCAGTTCGGGCCGACGATCCGGGTCTTGCCGCCGGTGGCGACGGCGTGCGCCCAGAACGCCGCCGTGTCGTGCACCGGGATGCCCTCGGTGATCACCACGGCCAGGCCGATGCCGGCGTCGATCGCCTCGAACACCGCGGACTTGGCGAACTTCGGCGGGACGAAGATCACCGTCACGTCGGCGCCGGTGGCCTCCATCGCCTCGGCCACCGTCGCGAACACCGGCAGCGCCTGGCCGTCGAACTCGACCTTCTGCCCAGCCTTGCGGGGGTTCACGCCACCCACGATCTGGGTGCCGGCGGCGAGCATCCGACGGGTGTGCTTGGTGCCCTCGGACCCGGTGATCCCCTGGACGATGACCTTGCTGTTCTCGTTGAGGAAGATAGCCATCTCTGGTCTCACGCCCCCTGCGCGGCGAGTTCGGCGGCCTTGTCCGCCGCCTCATCCATGGTCTTCACCTGGACCAGTCCGGGCAGCGCCGCCTCGGTGAGGATGCGCCGACCCTCCTCGGCGTTGTTGCCGTCGAGGCGGACCACGATCGGCCGGGTCACGGCCTCGCCCCGGCTCTCCAACAGCTGGAAGGCGCTGACGATGCCGTTGGCCACCGCGTCGCAGGCGGTGATGCCGCCGAAGACGTTGACGAACACGGACTTCACGTCGGCGTCGGAGAGGATGATCTCCAGCCCGTTGGCCATCACCTCGGCGGAGGCACCGCCACCGATGTCGAGGAAGTTGGCCGGCTTGGCGCCCCCGTGCCGCTCGCCCGCGTAGGCCACGACATCCAGGGTGGACATGACGAGGCCGGCGCCGTTGCCGATGATGCCGACCTGGCCGTCCAGCTTGACGTAGTTGAGGTCCTTGGCCTTGGCCGCGGCCTCCAGCGGGTCCTCGGCGCCCTTGTCGACGAGGTCCGCGTGCGTCTCGTGCCGGAAGGCGGCGTTGTCGTCCAGCGTCACCTTGCCGTCGAGCGCGATGATCTTGCCCTGCGGGTCCCGGACCAGCGGGTTGACCTCGACCAGGGTCGCGTCCTCACCGACGAAGCCGTCCCACAGCTTCACGATGACCTCGGCGACCTGGTCGGCGACCTCGGCCGGGAAGTTGGCGGCCTTGACGATCTCCTGGGCCTTGGCCAGGTCGACGCCGTTGATCGCGTCGACGGGCACCTTGGCCAGCGCCTCGGGCTTGGTGGCCGCGACCTCCTCGATGTCCATGCCGCCCTCGACGGAGGCCATGGCGAGGAAGGTGCGGTTGGCACGGTCCAGCAGGAAGGAGAAGTAGTACTCCTCCGCGATGTCCGAGGCTGGGGTCACCAGCACCCGGCGGACGACGTGCCCCTTGATGTCGAGGCCGAGGATGCCCTCGGCCTTCTCCTGGGTTTCGTCGGGGTTGTCGGCAAGCTTGACGCCACCGGCCTTGCCACGCCCACCGGTCTTCACCTGGGCTTTGACGACGACGGGGACGCCGAGTTCCTCGGCGGCGGCCCTGGCCTCGTCGGCAGTGGCGGCCACGGCGCCCGGCAACACCGGCACACCATAGTTAGCGAAGATGTCCTTCGCTTGGTATTCGTACAGGTCCACTCGAGTCTCCTGCGACGTCGGTGTCGGACTCAGCAGACCCTAGCGACCTGCGGGGACGCACGGGAAATCGCTGGCGGTGAGGTCAATCACGGCAGTGAGACGCATCGCATCGGCGGATCGGGGGACCGGCGTCGGTCCCGCCTGACGGCCGGCTCCACGCGGGCCCGAACCCGGTCACGCACCGGCCCCCTGGGCGACGTTCCCGCGCACCCAGTCGACGATCTCGTGCGTGGGGGCGCCCGGGGTGAAGATCCGGGCGACGCCGAGTTCGGCCAGCCCTGGCAGGTCCTCCTCGGGGATGATCCCGCCACCGAACACCACGACGTCCTCGGCCCCCTGTTCCCGCAACAGCTCGATGACCCGGGCGAACAGGGTCATGTGGGCGCCGGAGAGCACCGAGAGCCCCACCGCGTCCGCGTCCTCCTGGAGGACGGTCGCCACCACCTGCTCCGGGGTCTGGTGCAGTCCGGTGTAGATGACCTCCATGCCGGCATCCCGCAGCGCCCTGGCCACGACCTTGGCGCCGCGGTCGTGGCCATCCAGACCCGGCTTCGCGACGACGACTCGAATCCGACCGCTCACGGTTTCCTCCTGGGGCGAACACGGGCTGGGCGGTGACCAGGATCGCTGGCGAACCGCCGCCGCCCACGGGACGGCGTTGTCCTCGGAGTCATGTCACACGAACCGCCACCCGCCGCGCGAGGTGTTCTCCATCACCACCCCGGAGAGACTAACGGCTGGCCGGGAGCCCCGTCCCGTTCCGCCGGGACCGGCCGGCCAGCACCGCGCCAACCACCAGGGACACCAGGCAGCACCCGGCCAGCCACAGCCCGGCGCCGGGAGCCCCGTCCGCCACCCTGGCGGCGGTCAGCGGGAGTTCGAGCATCCGCAGCGCGAGGAGGGCCGACGCCCCCAGCAGGAGCCCCACCGCCTGGCCGGGACGGGAGAACGGGGCGAGCGCGGCGGCCACGACGACGGCGATCAGGACCACGACCAGGCCCAGCGAGGCCACCCGGAAGTCGTTCCACAGACCGGCGGCGGCGAAATCCTGACCGGTGAGCACCGGGAGCCCGAAGGCGCCCACCGACCAGAGCAGGGCCATGGCCACGGGCACCGCCAGCACCTGGTTGACGGTGCGCTCGCTGAGGTCGACGTCGTCGCGTTCCCCCGCGCCGGCGGCCAGGGCGAGCACCCCGGCGAGCACGGCCAGCGGGACCGAGGCCATCGATGCCCAGGCGCCCGCTCCGAGTTCGACCCCCGGGTAGTCGAGCGCCATGAGGACGGGCTCGAGCGCGCTCGTCACGGCCAGCGGAACGGCGGTCCAGGCGACCACGAGGACCGGACGAACGGCGGCCGACCAGCGGGGGACCAGCATGGCGATGGACAGGCCGGCCACCAGGAGACCCGCCGGGACCAGGAGGCGGGCGGGGTACTCGGGTGGCTGGTCGGCGGCCGTCACGACGACCAGCTGACGCCCGGTGGCGGCGAGGAGCGCCGCGGCGCCGGCCGCCAGCCCTGCCAGTCCCGCCGCCCGGCGCAGCCCGGCCGAGCCGGGCAAGACCACGGTGTCCGACCGGCGCGCCTCGGTTGGCCCGGCGGCACGCAGACCGGTCGCGAACCCGAGCACGGCCAGCAGGGCGGCGGCGAGCAACGCCACCACCGGGCCCCACGCCACCCGCAGGTCCTCGCCGAGCAGGCCGGCCAGCAGCACGGGCACCTCGAACCACACCACGGCGAGCGCGGCGCCCACCAGCCCGCCCAGGACGGACTCTCCCGAGGCGGAGGTGGCGGCGAGCGTCGCGGCCAGCACGACGGCCACCGCGACGACGACGAGGCCGAGGCGTTCCCAGCCCGCCCCTTCCAGCGCTCCGCTCGGAAGCAGGTAGGGCGTCTCGGACTCGAAGGGTCGGGTGAGCACCCCCGCCGCCGCCGCGACCGAGACGCACAGCACCAGCGCCAGCAGCCCGGGCGACCCCGAGGAGGCCCGCTGCTCACCACCGAAGCCGTCGACGAGACGGGCTCCGCCGTCGCCACCGCCCGGCCCGGGCAGGGCGAGGAGCCCCGCCAGCAGGACGAGCGCCGAGCCCGCCAACGACAGCACCAGCCCCGCGGACGGTGAGACCGGGTCGAGGGTGTCCAGGAGGAACAGCTCGGGGCGCGCGGCCAGGGCCGGCTCGACGACGACCTGCGCGTCCAGGACCAGCCGGCCGAGGGCGACGAGGGACGGACCGAGCAGCATCCACCTCGCTGCCACCTGCCGCCCCCGCGAGACCAGCAGCAGGGCCACCGCCGGCACGAGGAGGCCGGTCACCGCCATCCACGGCCAGGAGGCGTAGGCGGGACCGTGCCCCCCGTCGGTGACCCCGACGACCGGCGCCAGTGCCACGAGCACCCCGCCCGCCGCGGCGACCAGCAGTGCGACACGCAGCCTCATCAGTGTGCTGACCTCCCGTGTTGTCCACGTCGGCGGCGAGTCGGCTACCGGCGAGCTCCGCGGCCCGGCCGCGTCCACCCTTCCACCACGCCGGCCGGTTCGACCCGGTTCCCCCGCCCCGCCCGCCGGTGTCGGGTGGTGGTGGTGTCGATCCCGGCCCCGTCCCGCCTCCGGGACCGCGCCCTGGGTGAAGCTAACAAGGTCACGGGCTGAATCGCCGCAACAGGCGGCAGTGTCCGCTGATCTTCCCGGATCGCCCGTCCGTCGCAGCGGGCGGCTACCCAGCGCGACGGGACCCGAGGGGAACGACCCCGGCTCCGAGCCCGCCGCCCGCCCGCCGGAGCGGTGTCCACAGTGCTCCTACTACCGTCGCTGACCTGCAAGGAAGTGACGAATTCAGTGCCACATCAGGAAAATTCACCACCAATTCCCCTCGTTCGAGTGACATATATCACGTTTCATCCACAGGTCCCGCCCAATCGACGCACCAGTTCCGGCCATCCGAGCGACGGTTACTCCACTCGCCGTAAGAAAATCCCCGTCGCCGACCCACCGTTCGACCCAGGGGGTTCGCACCGAGAACGGTGATCGCGCAAATGTCAACGGCACCGCCGGTGACAACTTGAGGGCCAGTGACCCCGGTCACCGACCCTGTGGTCCATTGGGGGACCCAGGGATTTGCCCTTAGGGGCCGCCCCCCGTTACTGTCCCCCGGTCCGTTGTCACGGTCTGGTCACGAACAGGACGCGTCGCTGGTTACCCCGACCCGCGAACCGGGATCCCCCGCCCGGTGCCTCGACCAGGCTCCCCGAAGACGGAAGGGCAGGCATTGGCTCGACACCGCTCACCTGGCGGCGGAAGCTCCCAGGTCGTTGAGGACGCGCTCGAAGGCGAACCCTCCAATCGGCCGAAGGGAGCGCACCGGCTTCCCCCGCCGCCATCGGCGCTTCGCGGTCGCATCATGGTGGCCGCCGTGGCCGCGGGCGCATTCGTCGCCGCGGGCCAGACGATGCAATTGCACCAACCAGACTCCAACAACCACGAGTCCACCGCGGACGGGGTCGTGCCGCTGGCGGCGGCCGGCGGCGCGGCAGCGGCCGGGCACCACCAGCAGTTCACCGGCGTCGGCGGTACCGCACCGGCCCCGGAGGTCCTCCCCGTCACCCGCACCTCGGACCAGTCGGACGAGGTCAACAACATCGTCAAGAGCCAGCAGATCGAGCAGGAGATCGCGGCCTACGAGGCCGAGCTGGCCCGCCCCAAGTTCTGGCTGCCGGCCGAGGGCCGCTACACCTCCGGCTTCGGCGCCCGCTGGGGCACCACCCACTACGGCATCGACATCGCCAACGCCATCGGGACCCCGATCCGCGCCGCGCACGACGGCACGGTGATCGAGGCTGGTCCGGCGAGCGGCTTCGGCCTGTGGGTGCGCGTGCAGGCCGACGACGGCACCATCACCGTCTACGGCCACATCAACACCTACTCGGTCTACCCCGGGCAGAAGGTCAAGGCAGGCGAGCAGATCGCCGAGATGGGCAACCGGGGCTTCTCCACGGGCCCGCACCTCCACTTCGAGGTCTGGGACCCGGCGGGACGCAAGATCAACCCCGAACCCTGGCTGAACGAGCACGGCATCTACCTCTGACCAGCTTCCGCCGGCGCGCTACCACGGGCGCGCCGGCCGGAGCCGGGGACT
>NZ_AGVX02000032.1 GCF_000239155.1 Actinoalloteichus spitiensis RMV-1378 | reverse complement strand
CCTGCGTCCCGGGGCGGCACCGGCCCCGGGACGCGGGCGGCGGCGCGTTCAACCGGCGATCGGTGCGTCCTCGTCGGGTTCGATGGCCAGCCCAGCCGCCGCGCTGACTCCCTGCAGGAAGCCCATCGCCCGTTCGGCGCGCGGGTAGCGGTGGACCAACCGCCAGAAGTCCTCCCCGTGCCCCGGGACGAGCAGGTGGGCCAGCTCGTGCACGAGGACGTAGTCGAGGACCCAGGTGGGCATGTCCCGCAGTCGCTCGCTCACCCTGATCGTGCCCTCGGCCGGGGTGCAGGAGGCCCAGCGGGTGCGCATCGGCCGCACCCAGCGGACGCTGGCGGGTGCCGGGCACTCGGGGAGGTGGCGTTCGGCGAGGTCCGCGGCTCGTTCCGCGAGCGACGCGTCGGACTTCGGGGCACGGGACCGCCGCCTGCTCTCGCCGCGCTCCAGCCGCCGCAGCATCTCCCGCACCCAGTGTTGCTCGTCGGCGGCGGACAGCCGGGCGGGAACCAGGACGACGACCCGGTCACCCTCGCGGTACGCGGTCACGGTGCGGCGCCGGCGGGCGCTCCTCCTGACCTCCACCCCAGGCCGGGCGGCCTCCTCCGAGGAAACGTCGGGCACCCGCGTCCGGGGGCCGTCCTGGGAGCTCACCACGTCACCACGGTAGGGCGCAGTCCCGACGGACCGTCGCGCGGGCCGACCGGCGGCGCGGAGGGGCGTGGGACTGGCCCGACCAGGCCACGACGGCGGGAAACCCCGCCGGCGAGTGGTCCGAGGTGACCTGTGGTCGCATTCGCCGCGCGGTGGCGCGCCACGTCCCGCCGTAGGTGCGCACAGGCACCCTCGACCGAGGGATCAACGGTCACTCACCGTACCCGAAATCGGCGGACGTCCTGGCGGGCGGAATCGCGGTGACCTGCCAATACTGGACACGCTCCGCGCCGCATACCCGATGGCGGAAGCGGCCACATATAGCGTGGCTTGACGTCGCCTGGGTGAGCAGAATAGGCCATTCGGCCCAACGAGATCAGGCGGATTCGGGGCACGTCGAGGTAGGGAGGCAACCGTGGCGGACAGCTACAACGGGTACTGCGTGAAGTGCCGGGAGAAGCGGGACTTCACCGGTACCGTCGAGGAGACGAATGGACGTCGGATGGCCAAGGGAACCTGCCCGGTCTGCGGCACGAAGATGACGCGGATCCTCGGCAAGGCCTCCTGATCGCGGGTCGCCGGGTCCACGACCACGTGGACCCGGCGCACGTGTCTCCCGGTCCCGCACGACCCGGCGTCGGCGGGACGCGGCCGCTGCACCCGGCGGGCCCCGTCGCGACCGGGCGGTGGTGCCCCGGCCGGCGAGCGGCCGTCGACCTCCACTGGTCGAGCCTGTGGACACCGGGTTGCCGGCCACCACCCCACCCGAGAACATCACGTCCGTGCGCACTCCACCGGAGCGGCCCGCCCCGGCCGCTCCCCCACCGGCCCCGCTTCCCCCGCTGCCCCGTGTCCGCGCGGGCCTGCCGGTGCTCCGCCGAGGCGCGGCCTCCGTGCAGTTCGGGGTGACCGCTGGCGAGGCGCTCGTCGTCGACGGGCTCTCGCCGGCGTTGGTGGCGCTGTGCCTCAGCCTCGACTCCCGCGCCTCCGACGAGGTGCGCGGCCCCGCCCCGCACCCCGGCCCCGCCGCGACGGCCGAGCCCCGCGCCACCCTGGCCTTCCTCGACTGGCTGGCGCGCCACGGGGTGCTGGAGGACCCGAGCCCCGCCACACCCGGCCACCCGCGGGCGCTCCCTGGCACGCTCCGGGACACCACCGTGCTGGTGAGGGGGGACGGCCCGCTCGCGCCGGCCATCGCCGTGGAACTCGCGCGAGGCGGCGTGGGGCGGGTGCGGGTGGCGGCGCGGGGCCGGGTCCGGCCGGAGGACACCACCCTGGGGTACGGGCTCGCCGATGTCGGGCGCGACCGCACGAACACGGCGAACGCCCTGGTCGCCGCCGCGGTGCCCGGGGTTCACACCGGCACCCCCGCCCCCGGGCCGCCCGATCTGGTCGTGCTGGCCGACGTCCCCGTCCCCGACCCGGTCGCCGTCCGCGAACTCATGGCGGAGGGCACACCCCACCTGTCCGCGCGGGTCTGGGACGGCGTCGGCGTCGTGGGCCCGCTCGTCGTACCCGGCCGGACGAGTTGTCTCCGCTGCGCCGACCTCACCAGGACCGACGCCGACCCCTGCTGGCCGCTGCTCGCCGCCCAACTCGCGGAACGGTCCACGCCGGTCGACGGCCCGACTGGTACGGCGACCGCCGCGCTCGCCGCGTCGCAGTGCCTGCTCGCCCTCGACCGGGGCGGTTCCGGGAGCACCGACCGGCCCCGGGTGTGGAACACGACGTTGGAGCTGGACCTGCCGTCCGCGACGCTCCAGGCGCGGGTCTGGGAACCCCACCCCCGGTGCGGCTGTCGACCCGCCGTCGTCGCTGGTCAATCGACCGCGCCGGCGGGGAGGAGCGGGCCGCTCCCTCCGGTCGGCCCCGGCGGAGCGGCCCTCGGGCGACACCGCTGGTTCGGACGGGCCGGCGGAATGGGTGTCGCCGAGTGACGGTTCCGGGGGACAATCGCCGGGTGAGTGAGATCCCGCGTCGGACCGTTCAGCGCACCGCCAAACTCGCTGGCCTGCCGCTGGGAGCGGCGGGGCGATTCGCCGCCGGCTGGGGCAAGCGGTTGACCGGTCGGGACGCCGACGAGGTCAACGCGGAGATCTCGGCCAGGACCGCCGAGCAGTTGTTCGCCGTGCTCGGCCAGCTCAAGGGCGGAGCGATGAAGTTCGGCCAGGCCCTGAGCGTCTTCGAGGCCGCGGTTCCGGACGAGTACGCCGAGCCCTACCGCGAGGCGTTGACCAAGCTCCAGTCCGCCGCTCCACCCATGCCGACCCGGGACGTCCACCAGGTGCTCACCGAGCAGCTCGGCAGCGCGTGGCGCAGCCGGTTCTCCGAGTTCGACGACGTCCCCACCGCCGCGGCCAGCATCGGACAGGTCCACCGGGCGACCTGGCACGACGGTCGGGAGGTCGCGGTCAAGGTGCAGTACCCCGGAGCCGGGGAGGCCCTGATGTCCGACCTGCGGCAGCTCCAGCGGTTCAGCCGCCTCATCCAGGGCATCGTGCCGGGCACCGAGGTGAAACCGCTGCTCTCCGAACTCCAGGAACGGATGGCCGAGGAACTCGACTACCGGGTGGAGGCGGACGCCCAACGCCGGTTCGTGACGGCCTACACCGACGATCCGAACGTGCGCGTCCCCCGGGTGCTCGCCAGCGCGCCCCGGGCGCTGGTGACCGAGTGGGTCGAGGGAACAGGCCTGGCCGGCATCATCCGCGACGGCTCGCAGGAGGACAGGGACCACGCTGGGACCCTGCTGTCGCTGTTCAACTTCTCCGCGCCGCACCAGGCGGGTCTCCTCCACGCCGACCCGCACCCCGGCAACTTCATGCTCGACGCCGACGGACGCCTCATCGTGATCGACTTCGGGGCGGTCGCACGACTTCCCGACGGGCCGCCGCCGACCTTCGGTGTGCTGCTTCGACTGGCACTCGGCGACGACCCGGAGGAGTTACTGCGGTTCCTGCGCGCCGAACGTTTCCTGGGTCCGAGGACGGAACTCGCGGCCGAGGACGTCCTCGCCTTCCTCGCCCCCCTGGTCGAACCGCTGCGCACCGAGCGGTTCACCTTCACCCGGTCCTGGTTGCAGGGACAGGCAGACCGCGTGGGCAACCTGCGGGGCAACGACTTCCGCACCAGCCGCTCGCTGAACCTCCCCCCCGAATACCTGATGATCTACCGGACCACGATGGGTACCACCGCCATCCTCTGCCAGCTGGGGGCGACCGTCGCGGCCCGGAGCATCGTCGGCGACTGGCTCCCCGGCTTCCGCACCCGCTGATCCCCCATCCCGCCCGGGGAGCGGTGCGTCGCCGCCGGGGCTGGTGGGGCGGGACCCGTTGCGCCGCCCCCCGCGCCGAGGTGGTGCGGCCGAGGGCGGGACCTTCCCTCGGGTGGGCCCGCAGGCTCGTCGTGGCGGCACCGGGGTTCCGGGGTCCGCGACGACCGCCGTCCGCCCCGTGGTCGAGGCGGGGAAGGCGGGCGCGGCGACGTCGAACGCGGCCACGCCC
>NZ_AGVX02000033.1 GCF_000239155.1 Actinoalloteichus spitiensis RMV-1378 | reverse complement strand
GGGTGCTGTTGGCCGGGGGCCGCGACCGGGGCGCCCCGGGGTCGCGCCGCCGGTCGGGTCGTAGCGGGCACACCGGGTGCCGGGGTCACGCCCCGGTGGTCGCGGTCCCCGCCCGCGCCCCGGCGACACCCCGGGGTGGGGATTCCTCTCCTGGCGCCGCCCCTCGACCCGCGTCCCGGTCCGGGACGCTCTGGTCAGGGCGGGGGCGCCGGTCGTCGTGACCGCGGCACTCGAGGGCGGCGCGGGGCACCCTCCTCGCCGCCCCGGCGCTCGGACCGGGCTGAGTGCCCCGCCGCAGTACGGCCGGCTCCCGCCACTCCACCGCCGGGCCCGCCCACGGGCGCACCGCCCACGAGCCCCGGTCGCCAGCTCATCTCGCCGCTCCCGCCGCCGTGCCCGCGCCCACCGCCCGGGGAAACCCGCTGCCGGCGCGACGCGTTCGGACGCCCGCCCTTTCGACCCGCTCCACTCGTCTCCTCCCCGCGGTCGCCCTTCCCTTTCGGCTCCGCTATTCCGCTGCCGGCATTTCCCCTCCCCAGCGGGAGCCGAAACCGGATCCGCACCGGTCGCGCGTTCTCCTCGGGGTGGGCGGGGACCGCTCACCTGACCTCGGGCTGAGCACCGAATCCTCCGGTCCGGCCCTGGATGTCGGTGGGCCGCGGCGGGACCGCTCCTCGGTCGAATTGCGGTCGCGGAGATCAGGAGACCGGGACGGTGCCGGCATTCCCGCACTTCCGGCACCGCCTTCCGAGTCCGGACCCGCAATGCGGAGGTCGAGGGGTGCCCGTTCCGGCGCGCGACCGGGTGCCGATGTCCGGTTCGCCCGGCGATTCGCCTGATCCACCGTTCCGGATCGCACGCCGGACGGATCCGGCTTCTGGTGGCGGGGAGCGGCTTTCGGGCACGCCACCACCGACCGCATTCCCCGTGCCCCTCCCCGATCCGACCGGCTCGGGGAGGGGCCGCTGACTTCCCGAACCGGCGCCCGTTTCACCGCACACCCATTCCACCGGGTGGCACACCTCGTTCTGGTCCGCCCGGTCGACCACGGGCCGGATAGCGCGGGATTCTCCCCGAGCTGGGGCTCCCACCGCCGGCGCCGGCACGCTCTTTTTATCGGGAGAACGGCGCACGGCGGCGTTTGCCGCGAGGACCGAACAGCGGCCGGCACGCCACATGAGGGCCACGGGTTTCCGGTTAATCGCACTGTTCACGCCGTGGTTTGCCCTCCCCTCGGGGAGCGAGTTCCGACAAGCTCGCACCGCACCTCTTACGTGTTGTGTGCGAATAAGAACTTCCGTGCTATTCTCGCTATCACGCGCTCACGATGCGTTATCGGCGCACTGCCCGACACGTTCCGCACCCCGACTTCGGCCACAAAGGCACCGCCGCGAGCGGCCGCCAGGGAGGGTTCGGGGGGCGGGGTGGGCGCGCACCACGCAACATCGGATGACAGCACGGCGACCGGTTCGAACAGGCCGCGTACGCCAACGACGACGAATTGGAAAAGATCGTTTCGGGGGCGGACTTCCCTCCCGAATTGGTTCCGTGCTGCCGTCTTCAGGCACTGAACAACGGTCGAACACGACGGTCGACCACCACACGACACCACTGAACCCGCTGGTCAGAGCCCCGATGCGGATTCGGTGCACTCCTCGGAACGGCCGTCGGGTCGCACCACGCGGGAAGGCGGATGGAAAGGATGCCCACCGTGGATGACCTGCTGAAACGAATGATGGACCGCGGCTTCCTGTTCATGCCGGCGCCGGGAGACGCCGAGGTGCCCCACACCCTGATGGCGTCCTTTGGCTGGCCGGGCTACATCGACTGGATTCATATCCGGGGCGAGGACGACGCCACGGCCTGCCGGTTCCGGGACGAACGCGGGGACGGCCGCGACCGTCCTGCGGGAAGGGTGGTGTGGAAGTACGAGGGCACTTTCGCGGACACGGCGATCGAGCTGCTGTGCCTCCCCGATCCGGGGGAACGGAACGCGCCTTACCGGATCACGTCGCCGCCCAGCGCGTTGTGGCTTCCCGAATGGCCACGCATACCCGAACCCCGTCGACCGTGACGTTCCGGCACCGACATCGACCGGGCGAACACGCCGTGCGACCAGGAGATGGGGCACGCCGGGAATGCCGGAAGTCCCCCCGGTCGGACCGGAGGCAATGCGAGCCCCACCCGACCGCCATGAGGGGAGCTCAACCAGCGAAAAGGCGCCAGAACCCGACATTGGCGACCTGATGCCGGCGACTTCCCCACCCGCTCCCTTTTCGGCGGGCGGTGACCCTCCTGGTGCGGCCACCGCGCATTCGCTTCCGCCGCCGAGTCGTTCTCCGCCGTTACTGGTCGCGTGCCCGGACCGCGAACGCACCCGGGCGCGCGACCTCGTCCTGCGCGCGCAATTCGGTTCGGCGTCATTGTCGGGCTCCGCCGAACGGGCTATCGGAGAACGGGGGCGCCCCCTGGGACCACCCGGAACGGGCGGTCGAATTCGTACCACCACCAGGCCGGGAAGGCGTCGAAATGATCAACGGGCGCCGACTCGTTCCGTTGACCAGGCCACTGTTTTCGATCCGTATCCGGGCGCGCCGGGCTGGATCGACCCGATTTCGGACGCGGAGTCCCGGCCTTCCGGGAGTTCACCACCCGGAGCTGGCGCGACGGCGCGACCCGCCCCGGAAAGGGCGAATGTCGGCACGCTCGCGTTCCTCGCTTCCCCCCACTTCCGAATCGGCGTCCACGGCCCCCCAGCGGTCGGTGGGCGGCGCCGACCGCCGTCCCGTGCCGCGACATCCGCCGCCGGTGGGGAACTCCTCCGGGTGCTCGGGCCACCGGCAGACCACGCCGCGCACCCATCGGATGTCTCGCCCTCCCTACCGAGGGCACGCCCTCCCCTGTCCTTGCCATCCACCTCGCGATCAGCCCTGCCCCGCGCGGTGTCCGGACCTGGCCAAGGGAGGCCAGACACCAGATGTCTCTCGACACTGCTTGTAGCGTCGACACCCAAGACGGCCGCTGGACCCGGTGTGAGCGGACCCCAGAGCCGGGGCCGTCCCGTCCTCATCAGATCGAGCAGACCGCCCGTACCGCCGGGTGGGCCCACCGGAGGTGCGGATGCGACGAGTCGCCCAGGTCATCCGGGTTCGACCCGAGAAGCTCGCCGAGTACCGCCGCCTGCACGAGGAGGTCTGGCCCGCCGTCCTCGACCGGATCCGCCGTGCCAACATCCGCAACTACTCGATCCACCTTCGGGACGACCTGCTGTTCTCCTACTTCGAGTACCACGGAACGGATCTGGAGGCCGACCTGGCGGCGATGGCCGAGGACCCGACCACCCAGGAGTGGTGGCGGTTGACCGATCCCTGCCAGCGTCCGCTGGCGACCGCGGAGCCCGGCCAGTGGTGGGCGCCAGCCGAACAGGTTTTCCTGATGGAGGAGTGAGATGTCCCAGTCGACGTTCCCGCAGGACTTCACCGGGCTGGTAGCCCTGGTCACCGGAGGGGTGTCCGGAATCGGGCTGGCGGCCGGCCGGCTGCTCGCCGCCCGGGGCGCCACCGTGGTCGCCCTCGACAGGGCGGGCGACGCACCGGAACCGCTGACCACCGTGCACGCCGACGTCACGGATGACGAGTCGGTCCGGGCTGCGGTGGCCTCGGTGGTGGCCCGGCACGACCGGCTGGACGTGGTGGTGAACAACGCCGGCATCGGCGCGGCCGGCACCGTCGAGGACAACCCGGACGAGGAGTGGGGGCGGGTGTTCGACGTCAACGTGACCGGCGTCGCCCGCGTGTCCCGGGCGGCGCTTCCCCACCTGCGCCGCTCCCCCGCCGCGTCGATCGTGAACACCTGCTCGATCGCGGCCACAGCCGGTCTCCCGCACCGCGCCCTCTACTCGGCCTCGAAGGGCGCCGTCCTCGCACTGACCAGGGCGATGGCCGTCGACCACCTCGCGGACGGGATCCGGGTGAACTGCGTGAACCCCGGAACCGTCGACACCCCGTGGGTGGCGCGTCTCCTCGACGCCGCCGAGGACCCCGTCGCGGAGCGGGCGGCCCTGGAGGCTCGGCAGCCCTGGGGGCGGCTGGTCACGCCCGACGAGGTCGCCTTCGCCATCGCCTCGCTGGCCAGTCCGCTCGCGGGTTCCACGACCGGAACGGCGCTGGAGGTGGACGGCGGGATGGCGGGTCTGCGGCCCCGTCCCCGCGTCGAGGGCGGCTCCCGGTGACGGCTGGCGACGCCGGGGCGGACCACCAGGGTCGGTGGCGCATCCGGAACTCGGGGCTGGGTCGGGTCGGGTTCGGCGCGGCGGCGCTGGGCGGGCTCTACGCGGAGGTGTCCGACGAGGAGACGGCACGAACGCTCGAGACCGCCTGGGAGTGCGGGCTGCGCTATTTCGACGTCGCCCCGCACTACGGTGCGGGCCGGGCCGAACGCCGGCTCGGAGCGTTCCTCCGCGACCTGCCACGCCACGAGTTCGCGGTGTCGACCAAGGTGGGCCGGTTGCTGGTGGCGGGTGGTGGGACGCGGGAGACGTCCATGTTCGCCGGTGAGCCCGCGCTGGGACGGGTGCGCGACTACTCGGCCGCCGGGGTGCGCCGCTCCCTCACCGAAAGCCTCGAACGGACCGGCCTGGACCGCTTCGACCTCGTCCTCATCCACGACCCCGACGATTTCGCCCGGGAGGCACTCGAGCACGCGTACCCGGAGTTGGAGCGGTTGCGGTCCGAGGGAGTGGTGCGGGCCGTGGGAGTGGGCATGAACCACGCACCGCTGCTCAGCCGTTTCGTCCGCGAGACCGACATCGACGCGGTGCTCGTCGCCGGCCGCTACAGCCTGCTGGACCGCACCGCCGGAACCGAGCTGCTCCCCGCGTGCGCCCGGCGCGGAGTCGAGGTGATCGTGGGCGGGGTGCTCAACAGCGGGATCCTCGCCGACCCCGGGCCGGGTGCGACGTTCGACTACGCACCTGCCCCCGAACCGGTGCTCCGGCGGGCGCGCCGGCTGGCGTCGGCGTGCCGACGGTGGAACGTCCCGCTCCTCGCACCCGCCCTCCAGTTCCCGCTCCGCGACCCGTCGGTGAGCAGTGTCCTGGTGGGCATGCGTTCGGCCCAGGAAGTGCGGGAGAACGTGGAGCTGTTGGCCACCCCCGTCCCGGCGGGCCTGTGGGCCGAGTTGGACGCCATCGCGACCGGGGACACGGCGGAGCCACCTGGCCGGGCGGAGTCCTCCGCAGCCGGAACGGGGCCGGGCCGGGGGGCGGTCCGGCGCGCGGCGGGCCCGTCCGGGGCGGCCCGGTCGGGTGCGCGACCCGGGATGGCGGCCGGGGACGGCACGGGACGAGGGGGCCGCGGCGGGGAGGCGGAGCGCGTCTCCCCGCCGAGCGGCGCGGCGGGGCGGGTGGACGCCCACCACCACGTGTGGCGGCTGCGGGACCGCCCGCAACCGTGGATCGACCCGGTCGGGATGTCCGCGATCCACCGGGACTTCACCCTGGAGGACCTCCGGCCGGTCGCCGAGGAGCACGGGGTGACCGCGACGGTGCTCGTGCAGACCGTTCCCGACCGGGGCGAGACCGAGGAGCTGCTGGCCCTGGCCGACTCGGAGGACCTCGTCGCCGGCGTGGTGGGCTGGGTGGACCTCGCGGGCGGCGGCGTGGCCAGCGAGCTCGTCCGGCTGCGGGAGCTACCGGGGGGCCACCGGCTGGTCGGGATCCGCCACGGCGTCCAGGACGAGAGCGACGACAGGTGGCTGTGCCGGCCGGAGGTGCGGCGGGGCCTGCGTGCCGTGGCCGACGCCGGACTGGTCTTCGACCTGCTGACCCTGCCCCGGCACCTCCCCGCCGCCGTCGAGACCGTCTCCGCGTTGCCGGAACTGACCTTCGTGCTGGACCACCTGTCCAAACCGCCGGTCGCCCGTGGCGCCGTGCGGGACTGGGAGGCGGACCTCCGTCGCCTCGCCCGCTCGCCCAACGTCTGCTGCAAGCTCTCCGGGCTGGTCACCGAGGCCGATCGCACGCGCTGGTCCGTGGCGGACCTCCGCCCCTACGCCGCGGTCGCTCTGGACGCCTTCGGCCCGGACCGGGTGATGTTCGGGTCGGACTGGCCGGTCTGCCTGCTCGCGGCGGAGTACGGCACCGTCGTGGCGACCGCGCGGGAGCTCACGCGGGAGTTGGGCGCGGTCGAGCTCGAGGCGGTGTTCGGGGGGACGGCCCGACGGGTCTACCGGTTGGCGGCGGGCTGACCGGGCGTACGGGGTGCTGCGCGGCCCGGGTTCCGGGGCCGGCGGACGGGTGGTCGGCGGCGGCTCCGGGACGGTGCGCCCTCCCGCCCGCCGGGCGGCTCGGGACGGCCGGTGCGCCAGCGGTCGCGGCCACCCACCAGGGGACGGCTCGGCGGCACCACCGGGAGGCGCCGCCACCCGGTTCCTCGTGCCCTCGCCGGGACGTTGGCCAGGGCCGCGTCGGCGGCGGAGGGCGGCCGTGGCTGGCCACGCCACCCGCAGGTGGTAGGGAGGAGCGCCCACCCGCCTCGGGGCCGGTACGCCGTCCCGGTGGCGGGCGGCGGTGCCGCACCTCCCCGTCGGG
>NZ_AGVX02000034.1 GCF_000239155.1 Actinoalloteichus spitiensis RMV-1378 | reverse complement strand
GGGCGGAGCGGGGGTGGACCGTCCGCGAGCCGAAACGCCGAACCACCGGCCGAGCGACTCGACCAGCCGGTACCCCACCGCGTCCTCGGCCTGGTTCGTGAGCCGGTTGGGGCCGGCTCCCCACCCCGGCAGCGGCGCGATCTCGTCGCGTTCACCGGGACCTGGCACGAGTCACAGCTGGCGTGAGTCGTCGGAAGGCGGGCGCTGGCTCGCGGTCGACGTCGGGGTCGTGGGGGCACGCGGACTTGCGGTGGGAAGGTCCTCGTCTCCGTGCCGTTCCGGGGGCGGAGCCGAGCGGCCCCGCCCCGGTGTCCTCACAGGCCGAGTTGTTCGGCGGCCAGGGCGGTGCCCTCGATCCGGGCGCGGATCTTCGCGAAGGTGGTGTCCCGGGAGGTGGAGGTGTCGTCGGCGAAGGGGGCGAAGCCGCTGTCGTCGCAGGTGCCGAGCCGGTCGACCGGCAGGTACCTGGCGGCGGTGAGGACCCGGTCGCGGACCTGCTCCGGCGTCTCGACGGCCGGGTCGAGCGGGTCGATCACGCCGACGAGGACGCGGGCTCCTGGCGGCAGGTGGTCGGCGACGACACCCAGCACGCGGTCCGGGTCGGGCTCGCTGGCCAGCTGGAGGTAGAAGGTGCCCGCCCGCGACCGGAGGAACTTGGGCAGCAGCTCGGCGTAGTCGACGTCGAGGCTGTGGGTGGAGCCCTGGTCCGCTCCGGGGGAGGTGTGCAGCCCGACGCGGCCCGCTCGTCCTCGGAGAGGCGCTCCAGCACCTGGTCGTTGACCGCGATGAGGCTGTCCAGCAGGCCCCCGGAGGGGTCCAGCTTGAGAGACAGCCGTGCTTCGGTGAAGTCCAGTTGGACGACGTGCGCGCCGGCGTCCAGGCAGGCCCGGATGTCGGCCTCCGCCTCGTTCACCAGGTCCGCCAGGAACGCTTCCCGGGGGTAGCCGTCGATTCCGCCGGCGGGGTACAGCAGGCTCAGCGCGGACGGCGCGATGACGGCCTGTTTGACCGGCGAGTTCGTGTGCTTCCGGGCGGCGCGCAGGTAGTCGGCCGCGTGGTTGGCGTAGCGGAACGGCCCGGCGGTCAGCTGGGGCAGCTGCCGGGTGTGGCCGTCCGCGAACGGGATCACCACTCCCTCCGGCGACAGGTCCGGCAGCCCGGCGACCGGGTAGGTGGCGAAGCTGGGCTTGGCCTGTTCGCCGTCCGTGACGACCGGGGAGCCGATTTCCTCCAGCCGGGCGATGGTGTCGCGGACGGCGGCGTCCTGGGCGGCTGCCAGCGCGCCGGCGTCGCTCGCGCTCATCGCGGCGAGCAGTTCCGGGGTCCGGGGGATGCTCCCGATCGGTTCGGTGGGGATGGTCATCCGGAACGTCCTTCCAGGCTGTGTGCGAGCCAAGCCCGCCGAGTGGCACCGGAAGAACTACCAGACAGCGCGGCCTTCACCCGGCTCCGCCAAGATCAACCACCTGATGGGGTGAAGTGCCGGCACCCGCGGTGGAACGGTCATGTTCCGGGCCAGTGGCCCCCCGGCTGGCCGACGCCGGTGACCAACCGGGGGGCCACTGGCGGACCTCGTCATCCCTCTCCGGGCGGCCTGCCGACCCTGCCCCACGTCGGGTGGCGTGTCACACGACGGGGAGGGTGACGGGTAGTTCACCAGGCGACCGGGTATGCCGCTCCCATGCACCAGGAGAACCCGCCACCGAGGAGCCTTGTCGCCGAATTACCACCGAAGGGTCTCGCCGAGCCCCGCACCGTCATGACGGTGGCCGAGGAGCTGCGGTCCCTGGTCACCGCCGGGACGCTTGACCTGCCCCTCCCCGGGGAGGGGGACACCGCCGCCCGGTGGTCGGCCCTGTGCGAGCTGGGCAGGCGTGACCTGGTGTTGGCCCGTCTCGCCGAGGGCCACACCGACGCCACCGCCATCCTCGCGGAGGCCGGTGCGGTGCCCGAGCCGAACGCCCTCTACGGCGTGTGGGCCTCCCGCTCGGGCGGCACGGGCGCGGAGCTGGTCGACGGCCGTGCCTCCGGGCTGGTCCGCTTCTGCTCGGGGAGCAGCGCGCTCGACCGCGCCCTGGTCGTCGCCGACGAGCGGCTCGTCGAGGTGGACCTCGGGCACGAGGGGGTCCACGCCCACCCCGAGACGTGGCGGGCGGTGGGCATGGACGTCTCCGACAGCGGGGACGTGGTCCTCGACGGCGTCCCCGTCGAGCGGACCGTCGGCGGCCGGGGTTGGTACGTGCGTCGGCGTGGCTTCGCGCTGGGTGGGGCCGGCGTCGCGGCGGTGTGGCTGGGCGGCGCGGTGGGGGTGGTGGATCGCGTGGTCGAGTTCCTCCGGGATCGTGGTCACGTCGACGACCACCAGGCCGCCCACCTGGGCGCGCTGCGCACCGCCATCGCGGCCACCGACGCGTTGCTGGTCCGCACGGCCGGGGAGCTCGACGACGGCCGGGCCGGGGGCTCCGGGGACGCGGGGACCGCGCTCGTGGTGGATCTCGCCAGGGCGGCGGCCGAGTCGACGGCCAGGGACGTACTCGATCGCGCCCCCCGGGTCGTGGGCCCGGTGGGGCTGACCCGGGACCGCGACCTGCCGAGGCGGCTGGCCGATCTCCAGGTCTACGTCCGGCAGCACCACGGCGAACGGGATCTCGCCTCGATCGGACGGCACGTCGTGGACGGGGGTGCCCGATGACCGGCGGCCACACGGCGGAGGATCGCTGGCACCCCGCGCTGGCCGGCGTTCCCCAGCGCCGGCTCACCGCTCCCAGGAGGGCCACGGTGGTGGCCGCGCACCCGGACGACGAGACGCTGGGCGCGGGCGGCGTCGTCCGCCACCTGCACCGGCAGGGCACCGAGGTGGTGCTGGTCGTCGCCACCGACGGCGAGGCCGCGTTCCCCGGCTCCCCCGCCGACGAACGGGCGGAGCTGGCCGGGACCCGCCGCCGGGAACTGCGGGCCGCGTTGGACCGGATGGGACTGGACGAGGTCGACCCGGTGTGGCTGGGGCTGCCGGACAGCGCGCTCGCCGACCACGAGGAGCACCTGGTGGCGGCGTTGCGGGAGCTGATGGCCGACAGCGACCTGTGCCTGTTCCCCTGGCCCGACGACCCGCACCCGGACCACCAGGCCGCGGGACGGGCGGCGGCGGCCGCCGCGCCGGTGGCGGCGCACCGGTGGTCCTACCCGATCTGGTTGTGGCACTGGCGCGCACCGGAGGACCCGTCGATCCCCTGGGACCGGGCTCTTCTCCACCCGTTGTCCTCAGGTGACCGCGCCACCAGGGACGCCGCCATCGCCGAGTTCGTGTCCCAGCTCAAACCTGGACCACGCGGCGAGGAGCCCATCCTGGACGAGGAGATGCTCAGCCACCTCGACCGCGACGGCGAGGTGCTCTTCCGCGAACCCCGGCGCCGCACGGCCCCCCGCGACCGCTTCGTCGAGCTGTACGAACGGCGGGACGACCCGTGGGACGGGACCGGCTGGTACGAACGGCGGCGCCGGGCGGTGCTCCTCTCGGCGCTACCGCGTGAACGCTACGGGCACGCGGTGGAACCCGCCTGCGGACCCGGCCACCTGACCCGCGCCCTCGCGGAACGCTGCGACCGGGTGGACGCCTTCGACGCCGTTCCGGCGGCCGTCCGCACCGCCCGCCGCGCCACCTCGAACCTGCCGGGGGTGCGGGTCCGGGACGGTCGCCTGCCGGCGGCCCTGCCCGGCGGCCCGGTGGACCTGGTGGTGCTCAGCGAGATCCTCTACTACCTCGACGACCGGGATCTGACGGCCACCCTGGACCGGGTCGTCGCCGCGCTGCGCCCAGGCGGGCACCTGCTGGCCGCGCACTGGCTGCCGTGGGCGCCCGAGGCCCCGAGGGACGGGCGGGACGTCCACCGGCGCCTGGCGGCCCGCCCCGAGCTGCGGTGCCTGGTGGCGCACGAGGACGAGGAGTTCGTGACGCACGTGTGGGAGCGGCGGTGATCGGCGCGGTCGGGGTCGTCGTCCCGGCCAGGGACGAGGCGGAGCTCGTCGGGGCGTGCCTGCGGTCGGTGCTGGGGTCGCTGCGCTCGCTGCCGGCGAGTGTGGAGTCGGCGGTGTGCGTGGTGGCCGACCGGTGCGCCGACGGCACCGAGCTGGTGGCCCGTCGCGTCCTGGCCGGTCACCGCCGAGCGGTCGTGGTGGGCAACGACACGGCGCTGACGATCGGCGAGGTGCGCGACCTGGGGGTGGAGGCGGTGCGGACCCTCCTGACCGGACACCGGGCCGAGCGCACGCTGCTGTTGCACACCGACGCCGACACCGTCGTCACCCCGAGGTGGGCGGCGGAACACGTGGCCCGGTGCCGGGAGGGGGCGCACGCGGTGGCGGGCACCGCCCGGTTGTCCAGTCCTCCGACCTCGCGGTTGGCGCGCATCCGCTACCGGGACGTGCTGGCCCGGGCCCGCCGGCCGGAGGGCCACGGCAACGTGTACGGGGCGAACCTCGGGGTGCGGGCGGACGCCTTCGCGGCGGTCGGCGGGTTCGGCGCGGTGGCGCACGGCGAGGACCACGGCCTCTGGCGGCGGCTGGACGCCGGGGGTTTCCGGGTCCGCTACGACGCGGCGGCCACCGTGATCACCAGCAGCCGGGTGGTGGGGCGGGCACCGGCGGGGTTGGCCGCGTTGCTGGCCTCACTCGCCGCCGAGTGAGGGGAGTCCGGGGCCGCAGCGCGGGTGCTCGGGCCGGTGGTCAGCTGGTGGGCGGGCCGGCGGGGTGGTGGCCAGTCCGGTGAGGGACAGGAGTGCGGCGACGACCTCGGCCACCGGCGCGCGGGTGTCGATCTCGGCGGTCGCGTTCGCCCGCAGGAGGGGTTCGACGCGGGCGGTGTCCGCCGCGATCCGACGGCGGTCCGCCACGGTCCGGCCGTAGGGGTTGTCGTGGCGGTGGGCCACCCGGCGCAGGATCGTGGCCAGCGGCGCGCTCAGCAGCACGACGTGGTGGAAGCGCCGCCGGAAGCGCCCCTGGTTCCACACCGTCCCGGCGACGAACAACGCGGTGCCCGAGCGGGCGTGTTCGGCCAGCGTCGCCGACAGCCGTTCCTCGTTCCAGCGGCGTTCCCGGCCGGCGCCGTCCGGTCCGGGCCCCTCCTCGATCCACCCGCCGACATCGGTGTCCACCACCCGGTGTCCCCGGCGGGCCAGTTCGGCCAGGACGGTGGACTTGCCTGTCCCGGACATTCCCGTCACGTGCACGAGGACCACCGCTCCAGGCTAGGCTCCCGGGAGGTCGACGGTCCGGTCGGCACGCGGTACTCGGTGCGCGGCACGGGTCGACCGAGGTCGCGCCGGTCTCCGCTCCCGTTCCTCCTTCCACGCCGGGACTTCGGAAACCGACGCGCGCCGTGCCGCCAGGTCCCGGGACGGCGTGGCGCCGGCCCCGGCCGGCGTCGTCACGTGCGTGCCCCCGGCCGGGGCGGTGCGGCCATCGACGCGACGGGCGGTGGCGCGGTTGCCGGTCAGAGGTCGAGGTCGCGGAGGTAGCCGGCGAACTTCTCCAGGCCGTCGACGTTGCGGGGTCCGCTGATGCCCTCGTTGTAGTCGAGGACGAAGAACCGGTCGTTGACCACGGCGGGCAGGTCGGTGGTGGCCGGGAAGGACCGCAGGAACTCGATCTTCTCCTCGGCGGGCTGGTCACCGTAGTCGAGGATGATCACGACCTCCGGTTCGGCCTCCACCACGGACTCCCAGCCGACGGTGCTCCAGCGGGCGTCGACGTCCTCGAAGATGTTGCGCCCACCGGCGATGCGGATGATGTCGTTCGGCGGGACCTGGTTCCCGGCGGTCATGGGTTCGGAGGTTCCCGAGTCGTAGAGGAAGACGGGCACCGGCTCGCCCTCGGGCGTGTTCTCCTCCACCGCCTCGACCCGGCTCCGCAGCTCGGCGACGACCTCGTGCGCGCGTTCCCGCACCCCGAA
>NZ_AGVX02000035.1 GCF_000239155.1 Actinoalloteichus spitiensis RMV-1378 | reverse complement strand
GGCAACGTCGAGTACTTCGTGTGGTTCACGGCCTCCCCGGTCGGCGAGGGGCCGGTGCCGCCGGCGGGTGAGATCCCCGGATCCGTCGCCGCTCGGGAGCCCGCCGGCGTCGGGGACGACCGGGAGGAGGCGGACCGCGTGCGGGAGCTCGTGCGGGACGCGGTCAGGTCGGGGCCCTCGTGAGCGCGCGTGAGGTCCTGCTGGTGGTGCACACCGGCCGGGAGGACAACCAGCGCACGGCCTTCGAGGTGGCCAGGAGGTTCACCGAGGCGGGCTTCCGGTTGCGGGTGTTGGCGGAGGAGGCCCCCGACCTCGACCACGCCTGGTACCCGAACACCGTGGAGGCGGGGCCCTACGCGGCGGTGGGCACCGAACTCGTCTTCGTGCTCGGCGGGGACGGGACGTTGCTGCGCGCGGCCGAGCTGGCCCGCCCGGCCCGGGTCCCGGTTCTCGGTGTCAACTTCGGACGGGTGGGTTTCCTCGCCGAGGCGGACTCCGAGCACCTCGCGGAGGCCGTCCAGGCGGTGATCGACGGCGACTACCAGGTCGAGGAGCGGATGACGATCGACGTCAGGGCGACGTGGAACGGCGCCGTCCTGACCGAGACGTGGGCGCTCAACGAGGCGAGCGTGGAGAAGAACAGCCCGGAGCGGGTGATCGACGCCGTGATCGAGGTCGACGGGCGGCCGGTCCTCGCCTTCGGTTGCGACGGCGTGCTGTGCGCGACACCGACCGGGTCGACCGCCTACGCGTTCTCCGCCGGGGGGCCGGTGGTGTGGCCCCAGGTGCCGGCGATGCTGGTCGTGCCGAGCAACGCGCACGCCCTGTTCGCCAAGACGATGGTCGTCGCCAGGGATTCGGTGGTGGCGGTGGAGGTCACCCCGGACAGCCACCCCGCCGTGCTGTGCTGTGACGGACGTCGCACCGTCGAACTGCCCCCGGGGGCGCGGGTGGAGGTCGTCGAGGGCGAATGCCCCATCGGTCTCGTGCGGCTGCGGCCGGGGAGGTTCTCCGAGCGGCTGATCCGCAAGTTCGACCTGCCCGTGCAGGGCTGGCGCGGGCCGCCCCCGGCATGACCGGGGAGTCCAGGCCGGCCGCGGGCAGCACGTCGCCGGGTGTCTTCCTGGGGAGGACGGCGCTGTTGGGGCTGTCCGGTCGGGTCGCCCGCCCCACCTCCCGGCCAGCCGAACCACCCGCCGAGGTCGAGGCCGAGCCGCAGGGTTCGCGAGGTCGACCGGGAGGGGCTGGCGGAGGCGGGGAGCGGCCCGGCGGCGCGCCGGAGGAGGGGGCCGGGCGGCGGAGGGCGGAGCCGGCGCGGACTCCGCTGGAACGGCGACACGCCCGGGGGGTGGACCGTCCCCGTGCGGTGCTGCCCGACGCGGCGGTGAGGAGCTCCGCGCGCGGGGCCGGGACGGGGTCCGCCGGGCCCAGGAGTTCGGGGAACGCGGCGGCGGGCGGTGCCCGGGGAACCCGGGACGAACGCCAATCATCACCCGACGGCGCTAGGGTGCGGTGTGTGCTGGCTGAGATGCGTATCCAGAAACTCGGGGTCATCGACGATGCCACGCTGGAGCTGCACCCCGGCCTGACCGTCGTCACCGGGGAGACAGGGGCCGGCAAGACGATGGTGGTGACGGGGCTGCACCTGCTCAGCGGTGGGCGGGCGGAGGCCTCGCGGGTGCGGGTCGGCGCCGACCGGGCGCTGCTGGAGGGCAGGTTCCTGGTGCCGGCGGGGACCGGAGCCGCCCTCGTGGCCTCGGACGCGGGCGCCGAGCCGGACGAGGACGGCAGCCTGATCGCGCTGCGGTCCGTGGGGGCCGACGGCCGGTCCCGGGCGCACCTGGGCGGACGGTCGGTTCCGGTGGGGGTGTTGGCCCAGCTGGCGGAGCAGACGCTCGCGGTGCACGGGCAGAACGACCAGCTCCGGCTGTTGCGTCCGGCCGAGCAGCGGGCCGTGCTCGACCGGTTCGGTGGGGAGGAGATCACCGAACTCCGGGACCGGTACCGGGAGGTCCGCTCGGAGTGGATGCGCGTCACCGAGGAGCTGACCGAGCGGCGGGACCGGGCGCGGGAGCTGGCCAGGGAGGCTGAGCTGTTGCGGCACGGCCTGACCGAGATCAACGCGGTCGCTCCCCGCCGTGCCGAGGACGTGGAGCTCCAGCAGGAGGCCAAGCGCCTCGCCGACGTCGACCAGCTCCGGGAGGCGGCGGCCGCCGCGCAGGCGGCGGTGTCCGGGGCTCCGGACGGGGACCCGGAGCAACCGGGCGCGCTGGGGTTGCTCGGGGAGGCGCGACGGCGGTTGGGCGGTGTCGACGACCCCCGGTTGCGGGACTTCGAGCCCCGGGTGTCGGAGGCCCTGGCGTTGTTGGTGGACGTGGGCGCCGAGCTGGGCGGGTACCTGGAGGACCTGGAGGCGGACCCGGACCGGCTCCAGTCGGTGCTGGCTCGCCAGGCCGAGTTGAAGGCGCTCACGCGCAAGTACGCGGCCGATGTGGACGGTGTGCTGGACTGGGCCGAGGAGGCGGAGCGCCGCCTGGCGGAGGTCGACACCTCCGATGATGCGCTGGCCGCGCTGCGGGCCAGGCGGGAGGAGCTGGGAGGGCTGCTCGCCGGGCACGCCGTCGAGCTCAGCGCGGCCAGGGCGAGGGCGGCCGGTCGGTTGGCGGAGGCCGTGACCGCCGAGCTGGGCGGGCTGGCCATGCCGCACGCCCGGCTGGTGGTGTCGGTGGCGGTCCGGGAGTGCGACGAGGGGGATCCGGCGGCGCTGAACGTGGACGGCCGGTGGTCGCACGCCGGGCCGGACGGGGTCGACGACGTGGAGCTGAGGTTGGTGGCCCACGACGGCGCCCCGGAGCTGCCCGTGCACAAGGGAGCCTCCGGTGGTGAGCTCTCCCGGGTCATGCTGGCGTTGGAGGTCGTCCTCGCCCACGCGGACCCGGTGCCCACCCTGGTCTTCGACGAGGTCGACGCCGGGGTCGGGGGGCGGGCCGCCGTGGAGATCGGCCGTCGTCTCGCGCGGCTCGCGGTCACCCACCAGGTGGTGGTGGTGACGCACCTCGCCCAGGTGGCGGCCTACGCGGACCGCCACGTCGTCGTGGACAAGGGGAGCGGTTCCGGCATCACCCGCAGCAGCATCCGCCAGTTGGAACCGGGAGAACGCGTCGTCGAACTGGCCCGGATGCTGGCCGGCATGGAGTCGACCGAGACGGGGCGCGCGCACGCGGAGGAGTTGCTGGAGGTCGCGGAGCGGGATCGGGCGACGTTCCGGCTGGTCCACACCACGGGGTGAGCCTGGCCAACCGGCCGAGGGGTCGCGCGGCGTGCCTTCACGCCGGACGGTGATCATTTTGTCACGATCCGTCCATGAGAATCACTGGCCTGCTGAAACGGCGGAAACAGGAGCTGCCGGGAGTGATCGGGACGGCTCGGGTTGGCGGGCCCGAACCGGAACTCCTGCGTCGGCTCAGGCCCGGCGACGTGGTGGTCCTCGACCACGTCGACCTCGACGGGCGGACGGTGGACCGGATCGTGGCGGCGGGCGCGGCAGCCGTGGTCAACGCGGCTCCCTCCATCTCGGGGCGCTTCCCGGTGCTGGGGCCGGAGCGGCTGCTGCGGGCGGGGGTGGTGCTGGTCGACGGCACCGGGCCCGAGGTCCTGTGCGCGGTGCGGGACGGCGCGCGGGTCCGCGTCCACGAGGGAGCCGTCCACGAGGGCGAGCGGGAACTCGCCCGGGGGACCTGCCAGACGGCCGACACGGTCGCTGACCAGCTGGTCGAGGCCAGGACGGGGATGGTCGCGCAGCTGGAGGCGTTCTCGGCCGACGTGGTCGAGTTCCTCCGCCAGGAACGCGCCCTGTTCCTGGAGGGCGTGGGTCTGCCCGAACTCGACCTGGACCTCCACGGCGCGCACGTGCTGGTGGTGGCGGCGAACGGGGACGCGGAGGGGCACCTGCGGTCGTTGCGGGGCTACCTGTGCGAGCACCGGCCCCGGCTGGTCGGGGTGGAGGGCGGGGCCGACCTCCTCGCGCGCTGCGGGTACCAGCCCGACCTGATCGTCGGTGATCCGTCCACTGTCAGCCAGGAGACGCTGCGGTGTGGCGCCGTCGTGGTGGTGCCCGCCCACCACGACGGGTACGCGCCGGCGCTGGACCGCCTCCACGACCTCGGGGTCGAGGCCAGCAGCGTGGCCTCGGAGGCCAACCCGGAGGACCTGGCCCTGCTGCTGGTGGACCACCAGGGCGCCGCCGTGGTCGCCACCGTCGGGTTCGGCGGCAGCCTGGAGGAGTTCCTCGACCGGGGGCGCACCGAGTCACGGCCGTCCATGGTGGTCACCCGGCTCAAGCTGGGCGCGAAGTACGTGGATGCGCGCACCGTGGCCGCGGTGCACCGGCGGGGCGTGCCCACCTGGGCCCTGGTCGTGCTGCTGGGGGTGGCCGTGGTGGTCCTGCTCGCCGCGCTGGTGCTCAGCGGTGCCGCCGGGGTGTACCTCGCCGAGCTCGGTGCCGTCGGAGGGGAGGTCCTCTCGTGGTTGGGAGCCGTCGTCGCATGATCCCGCCCCGGTACCGGGTCCTGGCGGTCACCGCGGTCCTGCTCGCCCTCGCGGCCGGTGTCGTGGTGGGGGCGGGTGCCTC
>NZ_AGVX02000036.1 GCF_000239155.1 Actinoalloteichus spitiensis RMV-1378 | reverse complement strand
GGGACCCACGCGGTGAGCAGCCCGCAGGAGTCGAGCGCGGCCTCCAGCCCGGCGCGGGCCTGGTCGGCCACCTCCGGCCGGAAGTCGACCAGTTCGGCGAAGCAGGCACCCGGCGGGGCGGTGTCCGGGTCGGGGGCACCCGGCGGGCGCCGCTGCTCCCCGCCCCGCAGCGACGCCAGCTCGGCGTCCCGCCTGTCGACGTCCTGCCGCACCCGGGCCACGGCGTGCTCGGCTTCGACGGCCGCCTGCGACGCGGCCTGCCGCGACGGCGTGAGCCAGAGCCGGGCGCGTTCGGCGGCCGACCTCGCCCCGTTCTGCACCGCCCGCAGGTGGTCGGTCTCGACGAGTTCGAGCACGGCGGCGTCCGGGTGGGGCGCACCCGAGAGCGGCACCGACTCGGAGAACCAGCTCAGCGCCCGTTCCCGCCACAGCTCCGCCGACTCCACCAGCCGTTGCTGGGCCTCGTTGCGCCGGCCGGCGGCCTCCGTCGCCGCCACCTGGGCGGCCCGGGCATCCCGCGCCGCGTGCTCCACCCTCGCGGCCTCCTGGTCGAGGGCCACGGCCTGCCGGTGCAGGGTCGACACCAGCGCGGCCCGGCGACGACCCGCCCCGGCCACCTCGTCGGCTCCCCCGGCCGCCGCGCGGAAGCCGGCAGCCAGCTCCTCGGCGTCGACCGGGGGCGGCAGGCGGCGTTCCACGAGCACCGGGTCCGCGTCCGGGTCGGGCTTGGCGAGGACGGTCTCCGGGCGCACCGTGACCCGCGCCGCCGGCAGCCCCGGCACCCGGGGGCACATCTCGGGGTCGAGGCCGGCGTGCCGCAGGGCGGTGCGGGCCGCGCTGGCCAACTCGGCCGCCGCGTCCCGGTTCTGGGTGAGCCGCCGGGTCGCGGCCAGCACCGCGTCCACCGCCCGGTCCTCCTGGGCGCGCTGCCGGGCCGCGCCCTCCAACGCGGCCTCGGCGGCCCGCCCCGCCGAGGTCACCAGTGCCTCCCGGTCACGGAGATCGCGCAGGCCCTGGTAGCCGGGCAACGCCATCTGGGTCGCGATCGCCGACTCCAGCTCGCGTTCCTGGTCCTCGGCGGCGGCGACCCGGGCGGCGGCGGCCGAACACTCCTGGTCGGCCGCGTCCCGCTGCTCCGTGAGCCGCCGGATCTCCGAACGCAGCGACGCCAGGGCCCGGTCGGCGGTGGTCATCCGCTGGCCGAGACCCAGCAGCGCGCCGCGCACGTAGCTGGCGTAGGTGGTGACGAACGCTCCCAGCGCGTCGTCGGCGGTGCTCAACCGCGCGATGTTCTCCCGGATGGACTCCAGGTCGTCGAAGGAGGTGGCGAGGTTGTCGATCACGGCCGGGTCGAGCGGGGGGAGCGCGTCGGACAGGATCTGCTCCAGCTGGCCCTCCAGCACCTTCAGCCCGACGTCGGGGTTGCGCAGGGTGCGCTGGAGGTGCAGGAGGTCGGCGTAGCGGGCGGCGGGGACCTGGTAGACGAGGTCGGCGACGCGGGCCCGGAACCCCGCGTCGTCCAGCACCCGGTCGGCGCCCAGCGTCTCCCGCAGTTGCGCCGGGCCGAGCGGGACCTCGTCGGCACCCACCAACCGCAGTTCGAAACCCACCCGGCGGGGGGTGATGAACCGCCACGAGTCGGTGATCTGCTGGGCGGCCTTCGACGCCTTGACGCCCAGCCCGCAGGTCAGGAACTCCGGGCCGACGGGAGTGCGGCGCACCAGCTCCACCCAGGCGTAGCCGATCCGGTTCGGCCCTCCCTGGTAGTCGTCGAGCATCAGGCGTCGCATGCTGACCGTGTCGAAGCCCTTCGACCCCAACTGCCGGAGGTCACCGTCGAGGCAGAGCGGCAACAGCAGCTCCAGGGTCCGCGACTTCCCCGACCCGTTGGTGCCCTGGAAGATCGCGCGGCCACCGGAGAAGTCGAAGGTCTGTTCGGCGTACTGCCAGATGTTGACGATGCCGCCCCGGTTGAGCCGCCAGCGGTCGGGCTCGCTCACTTGTGACCTCCTGCCGCCGGCGCGGTGCTCGCCGGCCTCGACACGCCGCGAGGCGTGCTGGTGCTGATGGGAAGCTGCTGCCGCACGGTGCTCACCCCTCGTCGAAGAGCGACCAGACCGGCGGCGCGGCCGGCGGCTCGGCCGGCTCCCGGAGGGACCGGGCTGCGCCGGAGGAGAGCGGCTGGTCGTCGGCCGTCGGAGCCCAGCGGTGGCCCGCTGGGCTCAACGTCCAGCCGCCCCGGCCGTCACTCGCCGCCAGACCCAGCCGTTCCAGCAGCGCCAGCACCTCCCGGCACAGCTGGTGCGGGTCCTCGGTCGCCTGCCGGGACCAGGCCGCCGGGTAGGCGTTCACCAGGTCGTCGCAGGTCTGGAAGACCTCGGCGGTGGTCACCGAGTGGGTGCCGTCGGGGTTGGGCTCCCGCAGGCCCAGCAGTTCTGGCAACGCCAGGAGCGCGATGCGGGCCACCGTGCCGGTGCCGGGGAACACCACGTCGGTCAGGTACTCCTCCGGGTCGGTGACCGCCACCCCCTCGAGCCTGGTCTCGGTCATGAGGCCGAAGGCCCGGTCGAGCAGCACCGACTCCCGGCGCTGGTTGCGGCGCAGCCACGTCGACTCCGCGTCGGTGAGCTCGGCGTGGGTGACCACCGGGTCCTCCACGAGCCGGCGTCGCAGGGCGTGCTCGACCCCGCGTGCTCCTGGTCGCGCCGCCAGCGCGACCAGGTCCGCGCCGTCCTCGGCCTCCCGCAGCGGTCCCGCCACCAGCAGCCCGAGCAGGTCGGTGTCCACCGTGATGAGCGCCTCGGCGGGAGCCTCGGTGCTCCACGGGCCCACGCTGCCCTCGGTCTCCGAGATGACGCCGAGCGCCACCAGGTGCCGCAGGCCGGCCGTGAGCGCCCGCCGGTCGCCGTAGTCGTCGACGACCGGGATGCCCGCCTCGATAGCCGCGGCCCTGATGTCGGCCACCAGCCGGGAGAGCAGGATCTGCCGGCCCGCGCCGGTGAGGCAGGCCACCGCGAGGGTGAGGTAGGCGTAGCCCCGGGGCGTCAGGCCCGGTTCGCCCCGGGTGGCGTCCTGACCGGGCCCCGTCTTGTACAGGCGGGCGAACCGGCGCTCCACCACCAGCCGGTACCCCAGCACGGTCGTGAACAGCTCTACCAGCACCGCCCGGTGCCGGTAGACGAGCGGCAGCAGGTCGCCGTCGGGGCCCTCCGCCCGCAGCAGGGGACGCCGCAGCAGCACCCGGGCGCAGCGCGCCACGTCCGCCGCGTCGATGTCGGGCAGCTCGTCCAACAGGGCCAGGCCGGCGTGCCGCCCGCTGCTCGACCGGCGGGGGCGGTCCCCTCGCGTCGCGCTCACCGGTCCCCCTCCACCCCGGTCGAACCGCCGTGCACCGCCGGTTCGGCGCACAGGCTGACGGTGGTGCCGTGCAACGTCAACGAGCCGCTGGTACTGGTGATCGTGGTGCGGGCCGCCGCGTCGGGCGTCACGGTGAGCCGCAGGCCGCGCACCGGGTCCCGGACCGACCCGGGGTCACCGTCGCGTTCCCGCTGCGCCATCGCCAGGGTCAGCAGCTCGCACAGCACGCCCAACGCGGGTGGGGACAGCGGCACCTCGGTCAGCCGGGGGGCCGCCGCGACCAGTTCCGCCACGGCGTCCTCCTGCTCCCGCGCCTGGCTCCTCGCCTGCGCCAGCAACGTCTGCTCGGTGATCGGGTCGAACACGACCCGGGAGGTGCGGCCCCGCGCCCCCCGGTCGCCCCGGGACCGCACGCTGACCGTCACGTCGATGACCGGCCCGTCCCGCCAGGGCGTGTGCTCGTCGTCCCCGTCCAGTTCGGGTGCGGGCAACAGGTTGCGCGACGGGTACAGGCCGAAGGCCGCCGCGTACAGCGTGTCCGCCCCGGCCTGGTCCGCGCCGTCGAACCAGGCCGCCAGCCGGAGGAGGTCCGACCGGCGACCCGGCAGTCCGGAGCTGCCCGTGGTGGCGCGTTTGACGTTGGCCAGCAGGGCGCCGATGGCGCGGGTCGTCGCCTCCCGCAGCGCCGTCACCTGGCTGGGGCGACCGGGACCGTCGACGAACCAGTCGGTCAACTCCCGCCAGTCGGCCTCGGTGCGCCCCCGCCCCCGCTCGACGGTCTCTCCCCACTGCTCGGTCCAGCTCCGCGCCGGACCCACCAGGCGCAGCAGTTCGCTCCTGGCCTGCCGGAGACCCGCGAGGGCCTCGGCGATGCCGGGGGTGTAGCGGAGGACGTCCTCCACCACCATCTGGATGTACTCGACGAGGACGGAGCGGAAGCCGGAGATGTCCGCCGGTTCCAGCTGGTGCCGGGCGACCATCTGGCCCAGGTAGGCGTAGAAGTCGCGGACCGTGTCGGCGAGTTCGGCGTGCTGGAGGAACAGGGTGGTGACCTGCTCCGCGAGCTCCTCCCGCCCCTGCCTGGCCGCCCGGCTCGAGGCGTCCTCGGTCTCGGCCAGCAGGGTCCGCGCCAGGGTCGAACCGAGCTGGTCCAGCCCTCGTTCGATCGCCGGCAGCAGTTCGCGCGACACCTCCCGGGCCCCCTCGGGGACCTGGAGCAACGCGTCCGCCTCCCGCTGGACCCGCAGGGCCAGCTTGCTGATCTGGTAGCGGACGCCCCCGTGCTGGAACTCCGCGATGCTGGCCGCCACCATCTCGCGCCGGCCGTGCACGAGGTTGCCCCACTCCACGAGCTGGCGCAGGCGCACGATGACGTTGTCGATGCGGTGCTCGCCCTCGTCGATCAGCCCGGCCCGTTCGGCCGGTGCCAGGGCGCCGGCGACCTCGCCGGCGGAGAGGTCGGCGAGGAGGGTGGACGAGAACAGCCGCATGATGGCCAGGTAGGTGCGCCGGTAGTCGCGGGCGGTCAGGTACGCGTAGAGCTGGAGGCGTGCCGCCTGCCCGCCCGGGGGCCGCCGGTCCGCCGGCCGCGCTCCGGCAGTCTCCGGCATCTCCTCCGACGCGGTGACCTCGGCGGCCCGCGGCCCCACCGGTGCCGCCGCCGGAGACGCGTCGACCGGGGTCGCGGGGGGCACCGCCTGATCCATCACGCCGTCCTGCACGCTCGTCGTCGTCCTGCCCGTGGGGTCGCCGGGCGGTGGTCCGGCTCGTTGATCACCCTCCGGGGCACGTCCTCGCCGTTCGGCTCCGCCACCCGGAGCCGGTCCCGTCCCGGACACCGCGCCGGCCGCCCACCACTCCGAGGCCGGGTGTCAGGACAATCTAGAGGTGACGGGCCCGGACCCGGCACGGCAGGTCACCCTAGACGATCGCCCCACCAGGGGCGTCGACCCGCCGGACCTCCCCACCGATCGGCTGATGACGCCACGCTACGGTGACGCACTGCGAGGACGCCTGGGGTGACGCGGTGACGCGCCGCGTCCCCGTCGGCTTGGGAGCGGTGCGCCGAGCGGGGGTTCGCCCGCCGGCCGGGGGCCGGGGCCACCCCGTCGGCGGACCGGGAAGTGGGGGCAGGGTTGAGCGCGGCGCGCGCCATCGGACTGTTGTTGGGAGTCGCCGCCGACGCGGCGTTCGCGGATGCCAGGAAGCACGGGGTGAACTCGGCCCTCCGCAGGCTCGCCGCCGGTGCGGAGCGCCGGCTGCACGCCGACGACAGGGGGCGGGGTCTCGCCTACGTCGGTCTGCTCGCCGGCGGGGCCGTCACCCTCGGTGTCGCCGTCGAACGCGTGGGCCGGTCGCGTCCACTCGTGCAGGCCACCACCACGGCCGCCGCGACCTGGGCGGTGCTCGGCGCCACGGCGGTGGCGGACGAGGGGACGTCCATCGCGCGGCACCTCGACGCCGGCCGGTTGCCGGAGGCCCGTGCGCGCCTGGCCGCGCTGTGGGGTCGCCGTCCCGGCCCGCTGGACGGCCCGGCCCTGGCCAGGGCGACGGTGGAGACCGTGGCCCGCCAGTCCTCCGAGTCCTCGGTGGCCCCCCTGTGGTGGGGGGCGGTCGCCGGGGTGCCGGGACTGCTCGGCCACCGCGTGGTCACCCTGCTCGACGAGCGCGTCGGCCACCGGACCGCCCGCTTTCGCAACTTCGGGTGGGCTGCCGCTCGGTCGGATGATTTCGCCAACTTCGTTCCGTCACGGTTGACCGCCGCGTTGACCGCGGTGTGCGCGCCGGTGGTCGGCGGTTCGGGCCCCGGAGCGTGGCGGACGTGGCGGCGGGACGCGGTGGCGCACCCCAGCCCGAACGCCGGGCAGGCGGAGGCCGCCTTCGCGGGCGCCCTGGAGGTCAGGCTCGGCGGCGGCGCCGCCTACTACGAGGGGGCCGAGGAACGGCCCATGCTGGGTGACGGCCGCACCCCCGACGCGGGTGACGTGACCCGGGGCGTCGAACTCTCCCGCGTGGTCGGGATCGTCGCGGCGGCCGGATCAGCGGCCGCGGCCGTAGCGCTGGGCAAGCTGCGCGGCCGGCGCGGCCTCGTCCTCCCGCAGCGCTAGCGTCAGCTCCTCGCGGGCGGAGCGGCGCCCGCCGGCCCGCTGGCGGTCCGGGTAGGCCTCCCGCCACACGTAGTACACGAGGCCGCCCAGGGCCATCGCCCCGAAGGCCAACCACTGCCAGCCGTAGGCCAGGTTCAGGCCGGAGTTGAGGCGGGGCAGCGGCAGCGCGCCGAGAACACCCGGCTGCTCGGCGGCGAGCATGAAGTAGCCGGGCCGGATGTCCACACCGGTCGACTCCGCGAGCGTCGTCGCGTTCACCGAGTACAGCTGGAGGTGGCCGTCCTCCTCGAACCCGGGCCGGCCCCGCCCGTCGCGCTCGTCCAGGCGGACGCGGGTGGTCAGGCTGACCTCCCCGCTCGGCGCCGGCGCGTAGTCGGGGACGTTCGTCCCCTCCACGGGCCGCACGTAGCCCCGGTTGACGAGCACCACGTCCCCGTCGGTGAGCCGGAACGGCGTCAGTACCTCGTAGGCGGGCTCGCCGTGCACGGTGCGCAGCCTGGCGACGGCCTCGTGCTCGGGCAGGTAGTTGCCGGTCAGGACGACCCGGCTCCACTCCTCCTCGGGGCCGGGAGCGGCCCCCCCGGGCAGGACCTCCTCCACCGGCACCGGGGCACCGTGCAGGGAGGACTCGATCGCCTGGTTCTGGGCCTGTTTGTCCGCGTGCCGCCCGAACTGCCACGGCGCGAGGAGCGCGAAGGAGAGCGCGGCGAAGATGAGGACCCCGGCTGTCAGCCCGAGCCACCCCGGCCGCAGCATGAACCGGAAACGCACGCCCCTACGGTAGGTCACCGCCCGCCCCGGCCCGAACGGCGTCCCGCCAGATGAGGCGTGTGGCACGCCCCGTCGGCCGAGCGCCCAGCAGCCGGAACCCGGTGGTGCCGGCCCGACCGGCGGAACGCGCCGCCGGGAACGGGAGCCGAAGGGCGTGCGGCAGCGGGCTCCCGGGTCGGGTTCCGGTGGTCTCCGCTCCCACCTGTTGGCGGACCGGAAGGCCGCCCCGGCCGCCGCCGCCAGCGTGGGCCCACCACTCCCGAGGGGGGCGGCGTTCCCGTCAGGGCCGGCTCGCGCGCAGCGCGGCCCGGCCCACCTCGGCCGCCCGCGCCCCGTACCCGCCGCCGAAGAGCACGGCGTGCACCAGCAGCGGGAACACCTGGTGCAGGCCGACCCGGTCCCGCCACCCCGGCGCCAGGGGGAACACCTCCGCGTACGCGCCCACCAGCCGGTCGAGGTGCGGGGTGCCGAAGAGCCGGAGCATCGCCAGGTCCGCCTCCCGGTGGCCGCCGTGGGCGGCCGGGTCCAGCAGCGCCGCGCCCCGGCGGCCCCGCTCCTCCGTCCAGTGCAGGTTGCCGCTCCACAGGTCGCCGTGCAGCCGGGCGGGCGGCTCGGCGGGGCCGGCCAGGTCGGGCAACCGCTCGACGACCTGGCGCAGCACCGCCCGCTGGGTCACGTCGAGGTGACCGAGGTCGACGGCCCGGCGCAGGTAGGGCTCCACGCGCTGTTCCCCGTAGAACGTCGGCCAGTCCGGGGTGGGCTCGTTCGTCATGTCCAGGGCGCCGACCACGGCCCGGGCGGGCCCGCCGGGTGGGGCGGAGCCGAAGGCGGGAGCCCCGGCCGCGTGCAGGGCCGCCAGCCGCCGGCCGAGCTCCTCGGCCGCCGTCGCGCTCGGCGCACCGGGAGGGACGAAGTCGAGCACCAACCACCCGCGGCCGGCGGCCACCACCCCCGGCGTGAGGCCCGGCACGGCGTCGGCGATCCACCGCAGCCCCGCTCCCTCGGCTGCCACCGCCCGCTCGGCCCGGTCCCGGTCCCCCTCCGGGTCCTCGCCCGGCGCACCCGCACCGGGGCGGACCGGCCGCTTGGCCACGACGCGCCGGCCGTCCGCCAACTCGACGAGGAAGACCGCGCCGATGTCGCCGCCCGGCAACGGCCGTGCGGCGACGGGGTCGACGTCGAGCAGGTCGGCGACCGCCTCCCGGGCCGCCGACCTCACACCCGCTCCTCGATCCAGGCCAGCAGACCGGGAACGGCGGCCTCCACCATCGCCAGCACCTCCTCGAAGTCCTCGACCGGCCCTCCGTAGGGGTCCGGGACGTCCGGGCCGTTCGCGGCCGGGTCGAAGGACCGCAGCAGCCGGACCCGCTCCGGCGGCACACGGCGGAGCAGCGCCCGCTGGTGACCGGAGTCCAGCGCGACGAGGAGGTCGGCCTCCCACTGGTCGCCCCCGATCTGGCGGGCGGTGTGGTCCGCGGGGTAGCCCGCCCGCGACAACACCGCCCTGGCATGGGGCTGGGCTGGTTCCCCGACGTGCCAGGACCCGGTGCCGGCGCTGCTCACCCTGACCCGGTCGGCCAGGCCGGCCCGCCGGAGCCGTTCCTCCAGCACCAGACCGGCGATCGGCGACCGGCAGATGTTCCCGCTGCAGACGAAGCACACGTGCACGCCCACCACCCTAGGCAGGGCGGCCACCGGCACGGGCAGGCCCGGATGACCGGCGGCGCCTGCCGGTGGTCAGCGCCCGCACCCTGCCGAGGTTGGCCCGGTCACCCCGGCCGGCGTCCCCGCAGTCGGGCGGGCTCCCCACGACGGCGGGAGAGGCGGGGTGACCGGGACGAGTCGGCCTAGGCTGGCGCACCGGAGCCGCTTTCGGCGCCGTGCGGGAGTGAACGACAGGCGGCACACGCCGCGGGAGGAGGTCCACGGGTGACGGTGAGGGTCGCGGACGTCGTCGAGGTGCTGGAGGCGGCATACCCGCCGGAACTCGCCGAGGACTGGGACGCGGTGGGGCTCGTGTGCGGCGATCCGGCGGAACCGGTCCGACGGGTGCTGGTCGTGGTGGACGTCACGCCGGAGACGGTGCGGCAGGCGGTCGACGGCGACGTCGACATGGTGGTCGCCCACCACCCCCTGCTGCTGCGAGGCGTGCACGGTGTACCGGCCGACACCGTCAAGGGCTCCCTCGTGCACCGCCTCATCCGCCACCACATCGCCCTGTTCTGCGCCCACACCAACGCCGACGCCGCCAACCCCGGCGTCTCCGACGCGTTGGCGGCGGCCCTGGGGCTGCGGGTCACGGCGGCGCTGCGGCCGGTCGGTGATCCGGAGGCGACCCGTCCCCTGGGCATCGGCCGGGTGGGGGAACTGCCGGAACCGCTGCCCTTCGCCCGCTTCGTGGACCTGGTGGCCGAATCCCTGCCCGCGACGGCCTGGGGAGTGCGGGCCGCCGGAGACGCCGAGCGGGTGATCCGCACGGTCGCGGTGTCCGGCGGCGCGGGCGACTCGATGCTCGGCCTGGCCGCCGCGTCCGGTGTCGACGCCTACGTCACCGCCGACCTGCGCCACCACCCCGCCTCCGACCACCTCGCGGCCGGCGCGTTGCCGTCCGGGCGGCCACCCGCCCTGGTCGACGTCGCGCACTGGGCGAGCGAGTGGCCCTGGTGTAATCAGGCGGCCGAGGTGATCAGCGCCGGACTGCCCTCGGCGGTCACGGTGGAGGTCTCGCTGCTGCGCACCGATCCGTGGACGCTGCGCGCCGAACCGTCCCGGGAGGCCGCCGCCCGGGATGTGACAGGCTGACTCCTCCGTCCGGTCGCCCAGCCCGCTTTCGAACCAGGGAGGACGTCGCGTGAAAGCAGCCCCCGCGGTCCAACGCACACTGCTCGATCTCGCCGAGATCGACATCGAACTCAACCGGGTCGCCCACCGCAGGGGGTCCCTCCCCGAGCTCACCGAGATCACCGGGATCGAGGCCGAGGCGGCGACCAAGAGGGACGCGGTGACCGCCGCCGCGACGGTGCTCGCCGACCTCCGCCGGGACGCCGACCGGCTGGAGAAGGAGGTCGACCAGGTCCGGGCCAGGGGCAAGCGCGACGAGGACCTGCTCAAGGCCGGGAACGTCTCCGCCCGGCAGGTCGCCGACCTGGAGCACGAACTGGAGTCGGTGCGCCGCAGGCAGGGCCTGTTGGAGGACGAGCTGCTGGAGCTGATGGAACGCATCGAGGCGGCCGAGACGCAGGTCTCGGTCGCCGAGGGCGAGTTGGCGGAGGTGCGGCAGCGGCTGGAGGACGCGGAACGCCGGCGTGACGAGGCCCTCGCCGATCTCGGCACGGTCGAGGCGCGGCAGACCGAGGCCCGCGAGGCGGTGGTCGGTTCCGTTCCCGAGGGCCTGCTGGCGCTGTACGAGCGGCTGCGCGCGCAGAAGGGAACCGGCGCGGCACTGCTCCGGGCCCGCCGCTGCGGAGCCTGCCGGCTGGAACTGGACCGCACCGCGTTGTCGGAACTGCGCAAGGCGGCCGCCGACGACGTGGTCCGCTGCGAGGAGTGCGGTGTGATCCTGGTGCGCACCGGGGAGTCCGGGCTGTGACCTCGCGGGTGGTCGTCGAGGCCGACGGTGGTTCGCGGGGCAACCCGGGGCCCGCCGGGTACGGAGCGGTCGTCTTCGACGCGGACACCGGCGCGGTGCTCGTCGAGCGGGCCGAGGCGTTGGGCGTCGCGACCAACAACGTGGCCGAGTACCAGGGCCTGATCGCCGGGCTGCGGGCCGCCGAGGAGCTGGGGGCCGCCGAGGTGGCGGTGCGGATGGACTCCAAGCTCGTGGTCGAGCAGATGTCCGGCCGGTGGAAGATCAAGCACCCCCAGCTCCAGCCGCTCGCGCTCACCGCCCGGGACCTCGCCCGCCGGTTCGACCGGGTGAGCTACGAGTGGATCCCCCGGGCGCGCAACGCCCACGCCGACCGGTTGGCGAACCAGGCGATGGACGCCCAGTCCGGCGCCGGCCGGGACGCGCCGGGCCGGGCGGCGCGGGAGCCGGCGGGGGAGCGGCCCTCGGCCCGGGACCGCGCGTCGTCCCGTCGTGACGACGAGACCCACCGAGGGGACGCCGGGGCGGCACCGACCGCCGCGCGGTGGTCCGGTGCCACCGGCGTGCCCACCCGCCTGGTGCTGGTGCGGCACGGGGAGACCGAGTACTCCCGCCTGCGGCGGTACGCCGGGCGCGGGGACGTGCCCCTCACCGAGTTCGGGCACGCCCAGGCCGCCGCGGCTGGCCGCCGGGTCGCCCAGCTGCTCGCGGACGGGGAGTCGACGCCGGTCCCGGTGGTCAGTTCCCCGCTCAGCAGGACGCTGGACACCGCGAAGCTCGTGGCGGACGCGGTGCGCGGGCAGGTCGTGGTGTCGGAGCGCCTCGTCGAGTGCGACTTCGGGGAGTGGGACGGCCTGACGTTCGGCGAGGCGGCCGACCGGGATCCCGAGCTGCACGCGAGGTGGTTGCGGGACACGGCGGTGGCACCGCCCGGCGGCGAGAGCCTGGACGCGGTGCACCGCCGGGTGCGACGGGCCAGGGACGAGCTGATCGCCGAGCACGGCGGGCGCACCGTGGTCGTGGTCAGCCACGTGTCACCGATCAAGGCGCTGCTGCGGATGGCCCTGGACGTGGGGCCGAGCCTGATGTACCGGCTGCACCTCGACGTCGCCTCGGTCTCGGTCGCCAGCTTCTACCCCGACGGGCACGCCTCGGTGACGCTGGTCAACGACACCACCTTCCACCCGGAGCGCGGCTGACCACCGCCGACCCGCCCCGCCGCTCAGCCGCAGCGACCGGGGCGGGCGACCGGGAACTCCTCGTCCGGCCACACGAGCAGCACCGCGCAGGGCGCGTGGCCGACGACGAAGCGGGTGGCCGGAGCGAGGCTCTTCGGGCCCGTGAGCCGCGACTGACCGTCCCGCCCGCACACGAGGAGGTCGGCTCCCGCGCAGACCGACAGGACCTCCCGTTCGGGGCGGCCCACTCGGGACACCGTCTCGCAGCCCCGTCCGAGCAGGCGGCGTCCCCGGGAGAGCAGCCGGTGCGCCGCGGCCTGGGCGAACTCGTTGACCTGCTGCGCTGGCACGCGTTCCTGTCCTCGGCCGAGGAGGCCCCGCAGCCCACCGGTCGGGGCGTCCCCGCCGGAGGGGATGACGTGCAGGAGCACCACCGACTCCGCGCCGTGGGCGAAGTGGGTGGCGGCGGACAGGCAGGAACGCCACCCCGAACCAGTGACCCAGATCACGATTCGCCTCATGTCGGCCATCCTGCCGCACCAGCGCGGACCCTCCACAGGGTGAGCGGCCGGATCGCAGTGGCTCTGTGACGTGGGCCCGCCGTGCCCCGAACCTCCCGACGTGGACGGGCAACCGGCCGCGTGCCGCCCGTGCCGTGCCCGGGCACTAGACTGGACGGGGGACGAGTCGACCGGGCGGCCGCGACGGCGTGCCGCGTCGTCGAGGAAAGTCCGGACTCCACAGGGCAGGGTGGTTGCTAACGGCAACCCGGGGCGACCCGCGGGACAGTGCCACAGAAAACAGACCGCCCGGCCCGCCCCGGCGGGCCGGGTAAGGGTGAAACGGTGGTGTAAGAGACCACCAGCACCCCGGGTGACCGGGGTGGCTCGGTAAACCCCACCCGGAGCAAGGCCAAGAGGGCGGGAGACCGCCTGCGCGGACGTTCGAGGGCTGCCCGCCCGAGTTCGCGGGTAGGCCGCTGGAGCCTGCCGGTGACGGCAGGTCGAGATGGATGGTCGCCGGCCGCCGGACCGCGAGGTCCGCCGGTCACAGAATCCGGCTTACAGGTCGACTCGTCCCCTCATGCCCACACCCCCGGCACGTCGCGGGAGACCGGGGGCGCCGGTCGCCGAGGTGGCGAGGGGGCGTTCCGGTGTCGGGCCGCGGCACGCCCGGCCCCCTCGCGATCGTCCCCGCCGGCGGCGCGCGTTCGGAGCCGCCCATGGCGGTCCGCCCGTCCTGTGCCGCGCGGCCCCGCTCGGGAGCCGACGGCCCGGTCACGCCCCCCCGTCTCGCCGTCGCGTGCTCCACGCCGTCGTCGAGCTCGACGCTCCGCCTGCCCTCCCGGGGTCTCCCCGCGAGTCGGTGCGCGGCGAGCGGCCCGTGCCTCCCGGTGGTCGGCCCCCCGCTCCTCGGCGATCAGCCAGCAGCCCTCCGGCGGGGAAGGATCGCAACACTTCTTGCGAAAGAACTATTGCGAAAGAAGTGTTGCGAGAGCTAGGTTGTGGCCATGGCAGAGAACAGGGAGGGTCGCCGAGACCCGAAGGCGCTCCGGGCGCTGGCGCACCCCGTCCGCGTCGCGCTGATGGAGCTGCTCGCCGACCGCGACCGGACCGCCACCCAGTGCTCGGCGCTGTTGGGTGAGAGCGTGGCGAACTGCTCGTACCACCTCCGGACGCTCGCCAAGCACGGCTACGTCGAGCAGGTCGGTGGCGGCAGGGAGAAGCCCTGGCGGCTCGCCAGCTTCCGCCAGAACCTGGTGATCGACGGAGTCGACGACGAGTCCGACCTGGCCAGCGAGGCGGCCACCGAGGCGTTCCTCGAACACGACTTCGACATCCTCCGGCAGGGCATCCGCACCCGGGCCCGCGAGCCGGAGGACTGGCGGGAGGCGACGGGCGTTGTCAGCGCCACCACCTTCGTCACCCTCGAGGAGATGCGCGAGCTGCGCCAGGACCTGATGCGGGTCCTCCAACGCTTCACCGACCGGTTGGAGGACCGCGAAGCCCGCCCCGCCGACGCCAGCCAGGTGCGCATCGTCCTCGGCATGACACGCCGACCCGGCGGCGGACCGGAGCCGGCACCGCCCCCCGGCGGCTGAACCGCTCAGCTCGTCACCCCGGCACACCCCCACCCGAGAGGCAGGAGACAACCATGGACGCCTGGACCGAACTCGCCCTGATCGACGCCAGCACCAGCCGGCACCACCGGTCCACGAACGGCACGACCTCGGCCGGTACCCGGCAGGACCCGCCCGCCCCCACCCCCCGCACGGCGCGGAGCCGGCAGGGGAGGTCGACGAGCGGGTGGGCGTGGTGGCCCGCCCGGCGACTCGCCCACTGAGCGGCGGCCGTCCGCGCCGCCCGTTCGGGAACACGGGGCACGGCCGGTGCCACGTCGCTCCGCCCCGGGCGGCCCGCGCTCAGCCCAGCGAGCGGGTGGCTCCGCTCGCCGGGGGTTCGGGCACCCGCCACCCGCCAGGTGGCCCCGAGCGCCGAGGAGGAGGCGTGCCACCGAGCAGCCGAGCCGGGTAGCGCGGGAACCAGGTCCCCGCGCCGAGCCAGGAGCGCCCCCGCTCCTGCCCTGCCGGTCCGGAGACGGCGAGCCCGGGGCGCCCCGCACCCCCACGACGGCGGCCCCTCGTGGGGAGTTCGTGGGGCCCAGCACCGGTGGGGACGCCACTGGCGGCTGGTCGACCCCCGGACGCGGGGGCAGCCGTGCCGATCACGGTGTGGAGCCGGTCGGGGCGCGCCGCGACGACGGGCCGGCGGCATCGGCACGGTGGAGGTGCGTGCCGTGCTCGTGCTCGTCCACCAGCACCGGGCACGGCGCACCCGCCGTTCCGCGAGACCCCGAGCGCGGGTGCCGCCCTGCCCATCTCGGTCCACCGGGGTCCGACCGTGGTCGGGCGGCGCGGACGGCAGCCGGCCCGGAACCGGTTCGCCGCCGAGGTTCCTCCTGGCCCGCCGGGCCGTCCCGGTGGCGTGCGGCGAGCGCGGAGGGCGTCGGCTGGCGCGGCTCCCGGTCGGGATCGTCCACGGCGGACGCTCCCGCCCCGCCGTCCCGGGCGCGTCACCTCCGGGTGCGGGGCGCCCGACGCCCTCCCGCTCGTCGGCCGGACCACAGTGGATCAACGGCGAATGCGCTGTCCGGTCCGGAGTACTGGGCCATCCGGGTGGTTGAGTGTGGGCTGGCTCAAGTCCGAACCCTGGGTGATCCGAGGCCGAGCGAGTGCCGCCATGCCCGGGAACTGCGCGGATACCCCTGCCGCCGCTCGCCGCCGCCCGCCGTGCCCCCCGGTCGGCCCCCGATGGCCCTGGTTGGAGTCGTGCGGTGTGAAGATCGTCTCAGGTAGCCTGGACGCGTTCCCGACCGGAGGGACGGCATCCCGCCGTTTCCCGGCAGGGAACCCGGAACCAGTGGGACGCCCGGTAACCCCGAACGTTCCACGGCTTCGGGGTGCCCGAAACAACCCGCGCGGCACGTCCGCGACCGGGCCGATGTGGACACCGTTGGTGGCAGGGGATGAGCCGGCGCTCGCAGCGACCACACCCCGAGCCACCCCGGCCTACCACGGTCGGTCACCACCAGCTCGCAAGTGAGTGAAACCGCCCGGCAGTCGGGAGAAACCCGGGCCGAGCGCTGACGCCGCCGTCCGCCGTGCCGATGATGGGTGGAGCCAGAAATGCACGTGACCCGGGTCGGAGGGGGCGCCGTTGGGCCGACAGCCGGCACTGGTGCCACTACCCCTTGTCACAGTGGCGTGTTGTACTCGACAGTGCCCACAGTCGCCGAGGCCACCAGTCCCGGTGACGCCGACAGTGCTCCTCGCCTTCAGGAGTTAGGACCATGACCGCCACGGCTTCCACGATGATCGCCACCAGCCTGGAGACAACCGGGCTCACGCAGTGGATCATCGGCAACATCGTTCCGCTCCTGCTGCTCACCGTGGCCATCCTGATGCTGTGGTTGGGCGGCGGGCAGGGCGACAACGCCGGTGTCATGCGCCGGGTCGGCGGTGTCCTGATCGCGCTCGGGGTCATCGGGCTCGCCGTGACGGGAGCCGGTGTGAGCATCGGTGAGTGGATCGCGGGCCTGTTCGCCACCAGCCCAGGGTGAGCCGTGCGCATCCGCACTGACGACGAGATCTACCGGGTCGATGCGGTCTGGCTCGGCCCGCCCCGCGCGACCTTCCCCTGGCGCGCGCGGTACGTCGCGTGGGGGGTCGGCCTGTTCGTCTTCCTCGCGGTGTTGACCGTCGAACGGCAGATGGGGATCGGGTTCGGGTTCTTCTCCACCGCGTGGGCCGTGGTGATCACGATCGTGCTCACCAAGATCATCTGTTCGCGGATCAGCCACGAACGGCCGTTCGGCTCGGTCATGGCGCTGTGGGCGCGAGAGCTGACCGCACCCAGACAACGACATTCCGGAAGGGGCGGCGCGGTGAGCGCGTCGCGGGTGAGGGTCAGGAACGACCGCCCGCGACCGAAGCGGGCCACCAGGAAGTCGGCCCGCCGGCGCCAGACGCGCGGCCGCTCCCGGACCAAGGAGGTTCGTGGTGTTCCGACGTCGGCGCGATAGGAACCGAGGTTCCCGAGGGGGCGCCGCCCAGCGGCAGACCGCTCGCGGCGGCAACACCGCGAGACGGCAGGTGGAGCCACCGCTGCCGCCGGTGGAGCAGCGCGCCCGCCCCTCGGGCAAGAAGGCGCGCCGGCTGCCCGGGGAGACGGTGATCCCCAGCTACACGCCGTCCATCAACGCGCGCAGCATCGACGGCCACCTCCTGCGCACCGGGCAGGACGTCTACGCGTGGTACCGGCTCGCCCCGCAACGGTGGTCCTTCCGCTCCGACTCCCAGCGGCAGGACCTGATCCAGGCCATCGCCGGCCAGTACTCCGAACTGCAGGGCCGGTGGCTGCACCTGCGCGTCACCACCCGGCCCTACCCCATCCGGATGTGGGCCGAGGCGCACGTCCACAACGCGGTGGGGCGGCCACCGGACATCCCGGGCGCGATGTCCTTCGACGACTACATGGTCGGCGAGCAGCAGCAGCTGATGGGCCGGTCGATGGCGGAGAAGGAGGTCTACATCGGAGTGCAGGTGCAGACCCGCAACGCCCTCGACCGGGCTGTCGAACGTGCCGCTCCCGTGCTCCGCAGGATCTTCCCCGAGGCCGTGGACGCCGAGCTCGTGGCCCTCGACAGCGAGATCGAACACCTGGACCAGGTGATCGGCGGCAGCGGGCTGGAGGGCGCTCCCGTCACGGCCGAGGAGATGTCCTGGCTGATGCACCGCTCCTGCTCGTTGGGGCTGCCGGCGCCGCGCAACATGCCGGCGGTGCCGGGTTCCACCTGGGAGCCGGAGGACCTCGCGTCCTTCACCGACGCCGCCGACCTGCACCAGGATCCCTACTCCCCGACGGTGACCGTGCGGGGCCGCACCGGGTCCAACGCCGGGATGACCCGGCACGTCGCCGTCCTGACCGTGGGGATGACGCACGGTCTCCAGATCCCCGAGGTCGACGACCCCTGGATGCAGCGGTCCGACCGACTGCCCGCGCCCGTGGAGTGGTCGGCGCGCATCTACGTGCGCCGCCCGGAGGACGTCTCCGGTGAACTCCAGCGCCAGATGAACAAGGTCAGGTCGCAGGTCCGGCACTACACCGACGAGCACGAGCTGGAGCCGCCCCAGTCGCTGGCCCGGCAGGCGTCGAGGGTGCTGGAGATCGACGACGAGATGACCACCGGGTTCACCGCCCTGGCCACCCGGGTGCGGTCCTGGTGGCGGCTCGCGGTCTCCGGACCGACCGAACGGGACGCGCTGCGGCTGGCCCAGCAGATCCTCGACCTGTACAAGCCCAAGATCGCCATCGAGCACCCGGAGGGGCAGTACGCCCTCGCCAGGGAGTTCATCCCCGGTGAACCGCTGGCCTCCAGCGCCTACCTCCGCCGGGGTTCGGTCATCTGGGCCGCCTCGGCGGTCCCGGCCGCCACCGCCGACGTCGGCGACCGCCGGGGCATCCTGCTCGGTGAGACCTGCACGGCGACCCGCCGCCCCGTCGCCTGGGACCCCTGGATGGCCCAGGAGGTGCGGGACGGCTCCGGGTTGTCCGCCCTGGTCGCCGGACTCGGCGGCGGCAAGTCGTTCCTGGGCGGCGGAGTCGTCTACAAGACACTCCGCGCCGGGGCGCACTGGACCCTGCTCGACCCGTCCGGTCCGCTGGCGGCGCTCTGCGAACTCCCCGAGCTGCGCCCGTACGCCCGGCCGATCAACCTGCTCAACGCCCAACCCGGCATCCTCAACCCCTACCGGGTGGTCGCCGAGCCGCAGCTCGAACACTTCGCGGACGAGGACGACCCGGAGCGGGCCTGGCGCCGGGAACGCGCCCTGTCCGCCGCCACCCGCCGGCGACTCGTCCTCGACGTCCTCACCGGCCTGCTGCCCTACGAGGTGTCCCGCCTGGCTCAGACCAGGATCGTGCTGCTGCGCGCCGTCCGGAACGTGGGCGGCCGACCGGACGCCCACCCCGGCCTGGTCTTCGAGGCCCTGCGGCGGGACGCCACCGAACACCGCGAACACGCCCTCGCCGTGGCCGACTTCCTCGACGAGATGCGCGAGCGCATGTCGCTGCTGATCCCGGAGTACGACGACGACCCCTACTCCCACCAGCGCGACGACCGGCTCACCGTGTTGACGATGGCCGGGCTGACCATGCCCAAGGACGGGGTCGGGCGGGAGCACTGGACCGACGCCGAGGCCCTCGGCGTCGAGCTGCTCAACCTCGCCGCCTGGCTCACCCAGCGGTCGATCTACGACCGGCCCAAGGCCGAGCGCAAGGGCGTCTGGATCGACGAGGCCTTCTTCCTCTCCGAAGTGCCCACCGGCCGCGTGCTGATGAACCGCTTCGCCCGGGACTCCCGGAAGTGGAACGTCCGGGTGCTGCTGTCCAGCCAGATCCCCGGCGACTTCCTCAAGATCCAGGGCTTCGTCTCGCTGCTGGACTCCGTCTTCATCGGACGGCTCGACGACGAGGACGCCCAGGCCGACGCCCTGCGGCTGCTCAAGGTACCGGTGGGAGCTGGGTACGAGCAGGTGGTGGCCAGCCTGGGGCGCCGGCCGGGCGGCGAGCGGATGGCGACCGAACGGGACCAGGCGCCCCGGCAGTTCATCTTCGGTGACGGTGCCGGCGGCGTCGAGCGCATCCGCATCGACTTCTCCGGCCCCCACCTGGCGCACCTGCGGGACGCCCTGGACACCACCCCGGGGCACATCGCGGAACCGAAGGCGGCGCGGCCCGCCGTGGACCCCGTCGAGACGGACGCCCTGGACCCGGCGGCGCCGGGCGGGGTGGACGACAGCCTGGACAGCATGTACTTCAACGGAGTCGGAGCGGGTGGCTCCCCGTCCACCGGCAGCCGGCCCCACCGGGACAACCGGGGGGACCCGACGTGACGGCGCTTCTCGTGCTGGCCGCCGTGGGGGCGCTGGTCGCCCTCGCGGCCCTGCGGACGCGGGCACGGGACACGCGGCGCGCACCGGGCCCGACCTCGCCGGCCCCGGCGGACGTGCTGGCACGGCACACCGGACGACGTCGTCGCGGTGTGCTCGGCGTCGTCGTCCTCATCCTCGCCGGGCAGGTCGTGCTCGGCGGGCAGGCCCACGCCCAGGACAGCGGCTGCCGGGTCGCCCCCAACCCGGAACGGCCCGGGGCCGGCATGGTGGGGGCCCTCGACCCGGCGCCGATCGGGCGTGGTGTTCCGGGCACGGTCTACGACGAGGTCGGCTACGCCGGCCTGGTCTGGCACACCTACGACCTCGGTTGCGGCCCGGAGGGGATGCGCAACCCGAACGCGGTCATCGACACCTGGGCGGGCAACCAGCTGTTCAACGTCGGCAAGAACATCGTCGGCGCCACCATCGGCCTGCACTACGCGTTGCTCACCGGCACCATGATGGCCCCCCTGGACGACCTCGTGGTCACCGGGACCAACGCCCTGTACAACACCGTCTACACCCCCTGGTTCGGCCTGGTCGCCGTCGTGCTGGGCGTGCTGCTGTTCCGGTACATCTGGCGTGGTGAACTGGCCACCATCAGCAAACGGGGGCTCTGGGCGCTGGCCGGCATGTGGCTGGCGGCCGCCACCTACCTGACCCCGCTGATCTACACCCACCTGCTCGACGACCTGCTCATCAAGGGCACCTCCGCCATCCAGGGCGGCTTCCTGGAGGAGGTCGGGGTCGACGAGCGCAACGCGCTGCCCAGCGTGCTCCACCAGCACGTCATCTACGACAACTGGCTGCGCGGCGAGTTCGGGGCGAACGACGCGCCGCAGGCGGAGGAGCTCGGGAGGGACCTGGTGCGGGCCCAGGCCTGGACCAAGGAGGAGGTCGCCCAGAACCTCGACGCGGGCTCCCCCGACGAGAAGAAGGCCGAGTTCCACGAGCTGGCCACGCGGATGGGCAGCACCTACGGCTACTTCCAGGGCGTCGACGGCAGCCGGATGGGCGCCGGGTTCCTGGCGATGGTGCAGTCCGTCGCCTACGCCCTGTTCCAGCTGCTGGCCAAGGCCGCGATCCTCCTCGCCCAGGTGCTGCTCCGGGTGCTCATCCTGGCCGGGCCGATCATCGGGCTCGTCGCCATGATCCACCACGACATCCTCCGGCGGATCGGACGCGCCGCCGGCGCCACCCTGCTCAACGTGGTGGTCGTGGCCGCGTTGGCCGGCCTGCACACCATGGTGCTGAACTGGCTGTTCAGCCCGGCCCGGGGGTTCGACCTGCTCACCCAGATGCTGCTGGCCGGCCTGATCACCCTGGTCCTGTTCATGATCGCGAAACCGGTCCGGCGGATCTGGCAGATGATCGAGCTCTCCGCCGGAGCGGTCGGAGCCGGGGTCCCCGGCGCCCCCCAGGGCTTGTTCTCCCGGTGGCGCAAACGTCCGGACACCACGCCGCAGGACCGGTTCTGGGAACAGGTCAGGGAGGGCGAGGACGGCACCACACCTGGCCCCGCCCACGGGCGCGGGCGGGTGCGGCCCGAGGGGACCGTTCCCCCGGTCAACGCCGCCGTGGAACGGCTGGACCGCCGGGCAGCGGCCGCTGCCCTTCCCACGGGCGCCACGGC
>NZ_AGVX02000037.1 GCF_000239155.1 Actinoalloteichus spitiensis RMV-1378 | reverse complement strand
CGCCGCCCCGCCGGTAGGCCGCCACGAACCGGCGGGACTCCGGGTCGCCGTCCTCGACGCTCACCTCGGCATCCGGCGGCAGCAGCCCGTGGATCTGGAGCCTGGCGTCGAACTGGTCGGTCCAGAAGTAGGGCACCGGGGTGTAGGGGCGGTCGGCGCCCAGGATGTTCTCGGCGACGACCCCGGCCTGTTCGGTGGCGTTCGTGCGGTTCTCCAACCTCATGCCGACGCCCAGGCCCTCGTGGAACCAGTGGGCGACGTCGCCGACGGCGTAGATCCCGTCCGCCGCCCGGCACCGCGCGTCGCAGCGGACGCCGTTGTCCAGGTGAAGCCCGCTGCCCGCGAGCCAGTCGGTGTTGGGCACCGAACCGAGGGCCACCAGGACGACGTCAGCCGGGATCTCCTCGCCATCGGCGAGGTTCACCCCGGTGACGCGGCCCTCACGGGCCTCGAGCCCGGTCACGGCCTGACCAAGTCGGAGCCGCACCCCGTTGTCGGCGTGGGTCCGTCCGAGCAGGCCGGCTACCAGTGGGCCCAGCTGCGCCGCCAGCGGCGCCGGCTGGGGGCCGGTGAGGGTGACGTCGAGCCCCGCCGTGCGGGCGGTCGCGGCGACCTCCGCTCCCAGCACCCCGTCGCCCACCACGACCAACCTGGCCCCGGGCCGGAGGTCCGCGCGCAGGGCCAGGCAGTCGGCGAGCGTCCGCAACACGTGCACCCCGGCGAGACCGCCCTGTCCCGGCAAGGTCCTCGGTCGCACCCCCGTGGCCAACACCACGGCGTCCGCGCGGAGGACCCGGCCGGCGGCGGTGCGCACCACCCGGCCGGGCGGGTCGAGGGAGACCGCGGGGTCACCGAGGATCACCTGGGCCTCCAGCGCGTCGAGCGCCTCCTGCTGGCGCAGCCTCACCCGGTCTGGTGCCCAGGCCCCGGCGAGCACCTGTTTGGACAGCGGGGGCCGGTCGTAGGGCGGGTGGGCCTCCGCTCCGAGGAGGGTGACCCCGCCGGTGTACCCCCTGCGGCGCAGGGCCTCGACCGTCGCCAGGCCGGCGGCCGACGCCCCGACGACCAGCACCTCGGAGAGGCCGTTCACGGCGCGGCCCGCAGGGTGATCGCCGCGGCGGGGCAGACATCGGCCGCCTCGCGGACCGCCGCGTGCAGCTCGGCCGGCGGCTCGGCGTTGAGCAGGACGACCACGCCGTCCTCGTCACGCTGGTCGAACACGTCGGGGGCGGCCAGCACGCACGAACCGGCCCCGCAGCACTTGTCCTCGTCGACGGACACCTTCATGTTCCTCGCTCCTTCGTCGTGTGTGGTGGTGGTTGGTCTGTCAGCCGCCGGCCGAGGTGACGGGTGCCCGCCACAGCCCGACGATCGCGTCGACGAGCGCGGCGGCGGCGTCGTCCCAAGTGGCCTTCGGGGTCGGCCTGCCGTGGGCGAGGGCGGCCTCCCGTTCGGCGCAGACGTGGGACAGCAGGGTGCGGGCCATGACACCCCGTTCGAGGTGGACCGGCAGGGGAAGCGCGGGCAGGCACCGGTTGAACCCCTCGACGATGCGGCGCAGGGCTTCCGTGCCAAGCGCGTCCTCCAGGATGACCCGGCGCAGGGCCGGGTCGGTCATCACCTGGGCGCTGAAACGCGCGTACCAGGACGGCGTCCCCAGCCGGTCCAGGTGGTCGGTGAACGGCCACACCAGGCACGCCACCCAGTCGCGGGCGTCGTGGCTGCCCTCGATCTGGCTGAGCATCCGTTCCCGGGTTCCCTCGATGGGACGGGCGTGCCTGCGGATGATGGCGCGCACGAGCTCGGTCCGGCTCCCGAAGTGGTAGCCCACCGCGAAGTTGTTGCCCTGGCCGGCCGCCTCCCCCACCTGGCGGTTCGACACGGCGGAGGTTCCACGTTCGGCGAAGAGCCGCTCGGCGGTGGTCAGGATCCGCTCCCGGGTGTCCTCGGCGCGCCGGGTCATGTGCCCCGTGGTCACCATCGCACCGGGAGTTCCTGGAGCCCGCCCACCACCAGGCCGTCCACCCGCGCCAGGTCCTCGGGTGCGACGGCCAGTTCGAGCGAGGGCAGCCGGCGCAGCAGCACGGACAGCACGGCCTGGAGCTCGGTGCGGGCGAGCGACTGCCCCAGGCAGGAGTGGCTACCAGCCCCGAAGGCGAGGTGCGTGTTGGGGCTGCGGGTGAGGTCCATCTGGTCGGCGTCGGGGAAGACCCGCTCGTCGCGGTTGGCGGCGCTCAGGTTGCAGACCACGGTGGTGCCCCGGGGCACGCGGGTGCCCCCGACCTCGGCGTCCTCCGTGATGTACCGGGGGATGCCGAAGCCGCCGTTGGCGTCCATCCGCAGGGCCTCCTCCACGGCGGTTCGTACGAGGGACGGGTCGTCGAGCAGTGCCTCCCAGCGCCGCCGGTCGGCCAGGAGCATCCCCACCATCTTGCCGATCATGTTCGACGTCGTCTCGTGGCCGGCGACCAGGAGTCCCTGCGCGGTCGCCAGCAGCGCCTCGTCGGGCAGGACCTGCCCGTGGCTCTCGGAGGTCGCGATCAGCTCGCTGATCAGGTCCTCGCCCGGGTCCTGCCGGGTCGCGGCGATGTGGTCCGCCATGTAGGCGCGGAACTCGGCCTGCGCCGCGTCGATCTCGTCCTGGGTGTACCGGGTCAGGCTGAGCAGCGTGTTGGACCAGTAGGCGAAGCGGTCCCGGTCGGTCTCGGGCACGCCGAGCATGTCGCAGATGACCCAGACCGGTAACGGGAAGCCGAGCATCGACCTGAGGTCGGCGGGAGCGCCGTGCTCCACCATGGCGTCGACGAGCCGGTCGGCCATCGCCTCGATACCGGGGCGGAGCCGCGTCATGCGCTTGGCCGTGAACCACTTGCTGACCAGCCGCCGCCACTGCTGGTGCGTCTCCTCGGGCATGGCGCTGGCCAGCGCCCCGTTGAAGACGCCGCCGGACTCGTTCGCCGCGATGCGGGCGGCGTCCGGCGCGTTGAGGTGGCGGGTGAACCGGGGGTCGGAGAGCACCTGCCGGACGTCGTCGTAGCGGGTCAGCAGGGAGGCCGTGTCGCCGCTGGGCAACGTGACCGGGGCGACCGGGCACCTACCCCGGAGGTCGGCCCACTCCACCGGCGGTTCCAACGCGGTCGGGGCCGGCAGGGGGTAGTCCAGCTTCTGGTCGGCGTCGCCACGTGCCACAGCGTCCTCCTCGGTGTCGAAGTCCTCCGGCCCAGCTAAGCGGAAACATCCGCTTAAGTCAATCGACTGACTTAGTCAGCGGGACGGTGATCCTCATTACCCACGGTGACCTCATGGGCGCGCCAGGTCCAGTCCGCAGCGCCGAACGGATCCGCCTACGGCGACCAACGGACACCGCACGGCTCGGCCCGCCCGGGACCGTCCACTCCCACCACCACTGTCGGGCGCACCGGCGAACCACTGAGCAGCCGGAGGGGTGAAGGCGGGCAGGACCGCCGGACGACGTCCCGGTCACCGGACCCGAGGGGCTGAGAGCCACCCACCCCGCCCACGGTGGGGCTCCGCCGGAGTCAGGAACTCGCGGCGGAACGACGTCCCGTCGGACCGCCCGCCCGGGAACGGCCCGAGCCGGCGGAGAGCGCGGTGCCCGCGAGGGCGATCACAGGCCTGGCGGCCGCGACCGGGGACGCCCCCCGTCGTGGGGAGCCGTCCACAGCCCCACGATCGCGTCGACGAGCCCGGTGGCCGCGCCGTCCCACCCGGCGCGGGGGGTGAGTTCCCCTCCGGCCAGCGCTCGCTCACGTTCCGCGCAGACGTGGAGGATGAGGTGCCGGACCATGTCCGCGCGGTCCGCCCGCACGTCGGGCGGGACGTCGGGGAGGCAGGAGGAGAGCTGCTCGAGCACCTCGCGCAGCGAGGGCGAGGCCAGGGACTCCTCGGCCAGCACGGGGCGGAAGGTCGGATCGGTCATGACCTGCGCCGCGAACCGGGCGAACCAGGTGGGGCCGTCCAACGAGGACAGGTGGGAGGTGACCGGGCGCACCAGGCAGTCCACCCAGTCGCGCACCTCCCGCGAACCGCGCACCGCCGAGACGCAGGCCACTCGCAGCTCCTCGATGGCCTCGGTGTGCCGGCGGGCGATGGCTCGGACCAGGTCGGCCTTGGTGCCGAAGTGGTAACCGACCGCCGCGTTGTTGCCCTGCCCCGCCGCCGCGCTGATCTGGCGGTTGGACACCGCGTACAGACCCTCCTCGGCGAACAGGCGTTCGGCCGTGGTGAGGATCTGACGTCGCGTGACCTCGGCCTGCGCCGCCCTCGGCCGCCTGTCGACATCCGCCACCACGGTCACCACCCTACAGGCAGCTCACGGAGCGCCTGACCCCTCGATCTTCGAGCCCTCACCCCGTCGTCCACCACCGCTCCGGTGATCCGTTCCGCCATCCTGACCTCCCTGGTTCCTCCTGCGATGCCACAGTGAATCCGCCCGCCCTAGGCTAAGTCAAGCAACTGATTTAACATCGGTTGGCATTCCCCTCTCCCGACGGAGGCTCCGCCATGTCCACCGCGCCCGTCAGCACCGCCGACCCGACGGACCGCCCACCCGCGAACACCGTGGTGGCCGTGCTCGCCCTCTCGGGCATCGTCGTGTCGCTCATGCAGACGGTCGTGATCCCACTCGTTCCGCAGTTGCCCACCCTCCTGGGGGCACCCGCCGCCGACACGGCCTGGGCGATCACCGCCACCCTGCTCGCCGCCGCCGTCGCGACGCCCACCATGGGCCGTCTCGGCGACATGTACGGCAAGCGCCGGATGCTCCTGATCAGCCTGGCGCTCCTCGTCGGGGGATCCGTGGTCTGCGCGCTGAGCGACAGCCTCCCGCCGATGGTCGTGGGCCGCGTCCTCCAGGGACTGGCCTCCGGGGTGATCCCGTTGGGCATCAGCATCATGCGCGACGAACTGCCCGCCGAGCGGCTCGGCTCGGCCACCGCGCTGATGAGCGCCTCCCTCGGCGTGGGGGGCGCGCTGGGCCTTCCCGCCGCGGCCCTGCTCGCCGAACGGTTCGACTGGCACGTCCTGTTCTGGACGGCCGCCGGACTCGGCGCGTTCGCCCTGGTCCTGGTGGTGACCCTGGTCCCCGAGTCCTCGGTGCGCTCGGGCGGCCGCTTCGACCTCCTCGGCGCGCTGGGCCTGTCGGCGGCGTTGGTCTGCCTGCTCCTGGCGATCTCCAAGGGCGCGGACTGGGGCTGGGGCAGCGGCACCACCACCGGGCTGCTCGCCGCCGCCGTGGTCCTGCTGGTCGCCTGGGGCTGGTGGGAACTGCGGACTCCCGGCCCGTTGGTGGACCTGCGCACCAGCGCGCGTCCACCGGTGTTGATGACGAACCTGGCCTCGGTCGTGTTCGGCTTCTCGATGTTCGCGATGTCCCTGGTGCTGCCGCAGCTGCTGCAACTACCCCTCGGCACCGGTTACGGACTGGGCCGGTCGATGGTGGCGGTCGGCCTGGTCATGGCGCCCTCGGGACTGGTCATGATGGCCATGGCACCGGTGTCGGCCCGGATCTCCCGGGCCAGGGGGCCGAGGACGACGCTGATCGTCGGGGCGCTCGTCGTGGCCACCGGCTACGGCCTCAACCTGGTGCTGATGGCGGAGACCTGGCACCTCGTGCTGGTGTCGAGCGTCATCGGCGCCGGCGTCGGCCTGGCCTACGGCGCGATGCCCTCACTGGTGATGGCGGCGGTGCCGGTGACGGCCACGGCGGCCGCGAACAGCCTGAACACCTTGATGCGCTCGATCGGGACCTCGGTGTCCAGCGCGGTCGCGGGGGTGGCGCTGGCGCGGATGACGATCTCGTTCGGGTCGGACACCCTGCCCTCCCAGGACGCGTTCCGGTTGGTCATCGCGATCGGGGCGGGTGCGGCGCTCACCGCCGCCGCCCTCGCGGCCCTGATCCCCGGCCGCCAGGCCACCCCGGCCGCCAGTGCGGGAGCCGGGGTGTCCCGGACGGCTGCCGCCACCCCCGGTCGCTGAGCCACCCCTCCCCCGGCGCCACCCGCTCCCGTGGTCACACACCACGCGGAAGTTCGTACTCGTTGAACGACCCGCCGGCCGCCCCGTTCGGTCTGGCGGCCGGCGAGGACGCGACCCACCGGCGCGGGCAGGCGTCGTGCTGGTACCGCCATCATCGGGCCACCCCACCCCCGGCGCGGTTGGCAGAAGTACGTACTTACGTAATACTTGCACCATGACGGACGAACCCGAGTCGGTCGAGGCGCGCCTCGCGGCCCTGGAGGAAAGGCTGGCGGCCCTCGAAGCCGGCCGAGATCGAGACGCCATCCCGGACCCCGGGGAAGGGGACCTCGCCGAACGGTTCTGGGTGCTACGAGGGCTGCGCCAGCGGATGCCCGCCGAGTCCGGGGGCCTGGTCTACGCGGGCGTTCTCCGGGGCGCCACCACCCCGGTGGAGTGGCAGTACGGGCATTCCACCGAGGAGCTGTTGGCGTTGGAGAGCCCCGACGCCGAGTCCACGGCGGAGCGGCTGGCCGCGCTGGGCTCCCCCGTCCGACTGCGCCTGCTCCGCGAGGTGCTCAACGGCGTCACCAGCGCGGCCGAGCTGGCGTCGCTCGACTCGATGGGCACCAAGGGGCAGGTCTACCACCACGTCCGCATCCTGACCGCCGCCGGCTGGTTGCGGTCGGCCGGCCGCGGCGCCCTGGAGGTTCCGCCCACCAGGGTCATCCCGCTGCTCCTCGCCCTCGCCGCGGCCCGCTGACGCGGAGTTCCCGACCCGGCACCGCCCAAGCCCAGGCCCCCGCGAACCCGCGCGACGACACCAAGGGGAACGACCCATGCCCTCGCTACCGCTGTCCGCCCGCTCCTCGACCCTGGTCGCACTGGTCACCGCCGCCGCGCTGGGCATCGGCCTCCACACCAGACCCGGCCCCTCCCAGCTGCCCGAGGACACGCACGGCAGCCGCGAACTCACCGACCTCGTGCTGGAGATCGCCGGGGAGGACCACCGGGCCCTCGCCGCCGCCGTCGTCACACCACAGGGCCGCCGGACGACGGTCATCGGCACCGCCCACGACTCCCGCTTCGAGGCCGGCTCCATCACCAAGGGCATCACCGGCCTGCTGCTGGCCGACGCGATCGACCGGGGCGAGGTCACGGAGGACACCCGGGTGGGGACGCTGCTGGACCAGCTCGACGGCACCCCGGCCGGGGCGGCGACCCTCGCGGAACTGGCCACCCACACCTCCGGCCTGCCACCACAGATCCCCTCCCCCCACCAGTACCTGCTGAACCTGTGGGCGAGCTGGACCGGTGCGTTCCCCTACCCGTCGAGCACCGAGGACCGGCTCGCCGAGGTGGCCGGACTGGCGGGGGACTCCGAACCCGGCACCTACTCCAACGTGGCCTTCGAGGTCCTGGGAGCCGCGCTCGCCGAGGTCGCCGGCCAGGACTACCCGGGTCTCGCGCGGGAACGGGTCCTCGACCCGGTCGGCTTGGCCGACGCGCACGTCCCGACCAGCCCGGACGAACTGGACCGGCGGGACCTGCGCGGGGAGGACGCCGCCGGCCGGGCCGTCGCCCCCTGGGCGGGCGAGTCGATGGCACCCGCGGGCGGGTTGCGCATCCACGCCGACGACCTGGCCGTCCTGCTGTCGGCGTTGCTGGACGGGACCGCGCCGGGGATCGACGCCCTGGGGACCCGTGGCGAGTTCGGGTCCGACCGCATCGGCCTGGCGTGGATCACCACCGAGACCGAGGACGGACGGCAGGTGGTGTGGCACAACGGCCACACGTCCGGGTTCGCGGCCTTCCTCGCGGTCGACCGCGAGGCGGGAACCGGGGTGGCCCTGGTGTCGGCCACCGGGCAGTGGGTTGACGCCGCCAGCTGGGAACTGCTGGAGCGGGCGCGGGAACTCTGATGCGCGAACCTCTCCTGGGCACGATCCCCGCCCTGGTGGCGCTCGTGTTCGTCGGGGTGCTCCTCGCCAGGGCGTGGGGTCGCGGGAAGGCGGCGGCCAGGGACAGGTACGCGGTGGTGAGCGGAGCCGTGGATGCGGTGGTGATCTCCTCGGTGGCGCGGGTGCTCGTCGCGCCCCAGGGCATGGCGGCCTGGGGCTGGGCGATCGGCTGGGGCTGGGTGGCGACCTGCGGCGCGATCGGCGTCGGGGTGGCGGGCGCGTGCCTGCGGTGGCGGTCGCTGCCCTGGGACGCTCCCGCCAGGCCGGACCGCGCGCCCCGCCCCCGGCGACGCGCGGTGCTCAGTGCTGTCTACGTGGCGGCCGGCGCGGGGATCGTCGTGCTCGTCAGCTAGTCGCGGCCGTTCCGCCCCAGTGGCTGGAGCGCCCCGACCACCGGTCCGACTCGGTCGACCGCCCGCACCGGTCCTCGCCCCCACCGAGGGATGAGGAGGCGGTCCGGAGGCGGTGGAACGGCACCCCGGTACGCCCTCCGCAAGCGGACCGCCGTCAGGAGTCGCGGAGGTAGGTCAGCACCGCCAGGACCCGGCGGTGACCGTCGTCCGCGTTGAGCCCGAGCTTGTGGAAGATGTTGCCCACGTGCTTGGCGACGCCGGCTTCGCTGATGTGCAGCTGTCGCGAGATCATGGTGTTGGTACCGCCGCGCGCCATGAGTCCGAGCACCTCGAGTTCCCTGGCCGTCAGCGCGGCGAGCGACTGCTGCTTCCGGCGGTCGGACATCATCTGCCTGACCACCTCGGGGTCGATCACCATCCCGCCGCCCGCGACTCGGCTGATGGCCTCGGCGAACTCCCCGACCTCCCCGATCCGGTCCTTGAGCAGGTAGCCGAGGCTAGCGGCACTGGTCCTGGTGTTCCCGAACAGTTCGACGGTGTAGGCGGTGGCGACGTACTGGGACAGCACCAGGACGGCCAAGTCCGGGTTCTCACGGCGCAGGCTGACGGCGGCCCGCAGTCCCTCGTCGGAGTAGCCGGGAGGCATCCGCACGTCGGTGATGACGAGATCGGGCCGGTGCTCGTCGACCGCTGACACCAGACCCTCGACGTTCGCCACGGCGGCCACCACCTCATGTCCGAGGCGGGTCAACAGTCCGGTCAGCCCCTCCCTGATCAGGAGCGAGTCCTCCGCGAGGACGATTCGGACGGGACTACGGGACATCGGTGCTCCACCGTGGACGTTCGGGACGAGGCGTACGAGTGATCACGCACAGTATGCCCGTCAGGCGGGTTCACCCTTGTGCCGGATCCCGCGTCCAGGTGCGCCCGGTGCGGGTCGTCGAGGCGGCGGTATTCGGCAGGGGGCGGAGGGCGGCCCCTCTCACCTCCGGCTGAAGCCTGCCGCCGGGGATGCTCCTCGCCCCACGAGCGGGGCGGGCCCAGCGGAGGCGAACCCGGGTCACGGTTCCGCCGGGTCGTGCCCCCGGCGACCTGAGGCGCTGGTGCAACGCCCGTCGGGTGGTCGGACGCAGTTCCTCGTTCTCGTCACGACCCCGCCAGGCCCCGTGGCTGGACGAGCGGGCGCGTCCGAACGGCTTCCGCCGGCAGGGCCACCTGACCTGCTGGTAGTACGCGCGCAGCCGCTCCTTCCCGTCCTCGGCCGACCCGCTCGCGGAAGCGGGCCCCCGAGGGCGGTAGAGGACACGAGACGCCCCGACTACAGCAAGCTGTACTCGCGATTCGGGGTTCTCCCGGATTCCACCACGGCGGACGCGGCGATAGTTTGATCTTCTTCCCCTGGAACGAGAAAGGGGAAGGAAACCGCCCGAAGAAAGGGAAAGGTGATGAGCCGGAAAGCGCCTCCGCAGGTGCTGGCCGTCGCACTCGCGGCGGTGACCGCCGCCTCAACCGGCTGTTCGCTCACGTCGGACCAGGAGACGCTGATGTCCAGCCACGAATTCACGCTCAGCGGGAACCGCCTCGTCATCGCGGCGGAGGGCAGCACTGTCGAACTGCGGGAATCCGATGTGGACGCGGTCAGCTTCGACCAGTACCTCGCCGGCGACGCGGCCAGCGAAGGCAACGCGAGCTGGACCGTGGAGGGCGACAACCTCCTGGTCGAGACCACCTGTTCCGGGTTCACCCCTGGCTGTTCGGGCCGGTACGCGATCACGGTGCCCGTGGGCACCGCCGTCGAGCTGACGGGCCGGGGCCGCCGCGTCACCCTGATCGGCCTGAGCGGCCCGGTCACGGCCAGTCTCGACAACGGCACGATCGACGCCTCCGGTACTTCCGGTGACCTGGACCTCGCTGCCCGGTCCGGGCACATCAGGACGGACGACACCTCGGGTTCCCTCACCGCGAGCATCACCACCAACCACATGGAGATCCGGCGGGCCCGGGGACCGCTGGACCTGAGCAGCGAGTCCGGGAACCTCGTCGTGGAGGACATCAGGTCGTCGGAGGTCACGACCAACACCCGGAGCGGGGACGCGAGGCTGGTGTTCACCGAGGCGCCCAGGCGGGTCGAGGCCACGTCGGAGGGCAGCGGGAACGTGCACGTGACACTCCCCAGCGGGCAGGAGTCCTACCAGGTCGTCACCGAGGCCCAGCGGCTGCGGTCGGACGTGGAACACGACCCCGCGAGCGACCGGCTGATCTCGGTGACCGGCACCACCGTTCGGCTGGCCCGGGACGGGTGACCGCGCCAGGTCAGCCGACCCCCGGCGAGGGCCGACGACCTCCGCCGGGGGGGACGCATCGCGCGAAGCGGTGCCACGACGTCCCACGCTCACCCGGGACTCGGGCGTGACCTCGGGGAATCCGCTCGCGCCACCGGCGCGGACCGCGATCAGGGCGCGCCGGGGGGCACCTCGGCGTGGGCCGGCGGGCAGGGGATGGTGGCGGTGAGGGTGGTCGGCCCGCCGGCCGGGCTCGTGAGCTCCAGCCGACCGTCCACGACCGCGACCCGGTCCTGGAGCCCCACGAGCCCGGTGCCCAGGCGGGTACCGGAGGCACCTCCCACCCCGTCGTCGGTGACGGTGACGGTGAGCGTGTCCCGCTGCAGGCGGCCGGCCACCTCGGCCTGCTCGGCCCGGCTGTGCTTGACGACGTTGGTCAGAGCCTCCCGAACCACGAAGTAGGCGGTCGCCTCGATCGAGGGCGGCAGTCGACGCCCCAGGTCGACGTCGACGGTGACCGGGACCGGGCACCGCTGTGCGAGGTCCTCGACCGCAGCGCCGAGGCCCAGGTCGGTGAGCACCCGGGGGTGGATCCCCCGGACCAGTTCCCGCAGCTCGGTGAGCGCCGCCCTGGCCTGGTCGTGGGCCTCCTCGACGAGGCGAACGCCACGTTCGTCCCCGGTCCTGGCCATTTCCAGCCTGGCCATGCCCAGGCTCATCGTCAACGCGACCAGGCGTTCCTGCGCGCCGTCGTGGAGATCCCGCTCGATGCGTCGGCGTTCGGTCTCGAACGCGTCCGCCAGCCGCATCCGCGACGTGCGCAGCTCCCGGACCCTGGCCCCCAGTTCCTCCTCGGTGGGCGAGAGCAGCAGCCGGGTCAGGGCGGCCTGCCCGAGGGCGATCGACGCGGCGAGGTACAGCGACACCGGTGTCAGGACGAGGCCCAGCGCGGCCCAGCCCAGCGCGCCGGAGGCGGGGTCGTGGACGGCGAGGACGACGAGCAGGACGGTCAGGCCGACCCCGCCGGCCAGCAGGATGAGTCCCAGCGCGTTGACGACGGCCAGCGGGAAGGCGACGACGAGGGCGTAGGCGAGTTCCCGCCAGGTGGCTCGTTCCCGCAGGCGGCAGGTCAGCCACGGTCGAAGTCCCGACTCCGCTGGAGGGTGGTGCGCCATCCGCAGGGGCGGGGCGTGGGAGTCCTCCACCAGTCGGAGCCGGTACCGTTCCACCACCGCCAGCGGGATGCCCAGCAGCAGCCCCCCGACCAGCAGGGGCACGCCGACGGCGACGGGGGTGAGCAGCAGCCCGAAGAGCAGCGACACCGCCAGCAGCACCAGCAGGACGGGCCCGCAGGCCGCTCCGACGGCGAGGTAGGCCAGGGACCGCAGCGGCCACCAGGAGAACAGGAACCGCACCGGGTTGCCGGTCAGCGCCGCGCGGAGGCTGGCGGGGTGTCGGGAGGCGTGCCGTCCCGGTGTCGCCGCCGCCTGCGCGGTGCCCTGTTCGCCACGGGCACCGCCCGGGTCGCCCGGTGCGTCGTCGGTCGCCGCCGGTACCTGGGTGGGCCGCGGGGTCACGCCTTCCCCCCTGCCCGGCCGCGTCGCAGCAGCGCGACCGGCAGCAGGCTGGCCGGCAGCGCCACCAGCAGGCAGGCCACCACCACGATGCCCAGGTCGGCCCAGGGAACGGCGAGGTGCGCGGCGTCGACGGTCCTGGCCAGGGCGAGGTACACGCCGGTCCAGCTGACCGCGGCGGCGAGCACCCCCAGGAGCACTCCGGTGAGGACCACTCCGACGGCCTCCCAGCTCATCATCCGGACCAGCTGGGCGCGGGTGGCCCCCGAGTCGCGGAGCAGGGCGAGTTCCGGGATCCGTCCGCCCGCCGACATCAGCAAGGTGTTGGCGATGGCGATGCTGGTGTAGAGCACGGACATTCCGATGAGGACGAACGCGAACGCGCGGCTCTCCTGGGCGTTGTCCACCTCCCGTTCCCACAACCAGCGTCCGCCGGGCGTGGCGACGGCTCCGACGGGGGCGAGGGCGTCGTTCAGCTCGGTCAGCGGGTCGTCGTCGGCGGGAGGCTGGTCGAGGTTGAGGTACAGCTCGGCGGTCATCGGGTCGCGGGCGTGCTGGGTGACCAGTTCGGGGGTGACCAGGATCTCGGGGAGGTCGACGGAGTTCCGCAGAACGGCGGCGATCCGCAGTTCCCGCACCTGGCCGTCACCGAAGTACACCGGGACGACCTGCCCGTGGCGCCATCCGGTGTCGTCGACGACGGGTTGGGAGACGATGACGCTCTCCCCGTCGAGGGTCGCCGGGTCTCCCTCGGTGACGTCGAACCGGTAGGTGCGAGGCAGGGCCGAGGGGTCGACGCCGCCGATGGTGGTCGCCCGGGCGTAGGTGGCGGTCGGCACCCAGCCCCGGGTGCGGGCCACCGAGGCGAGCCCGACGACACCGGGTGCGGAACGGGCCACCTCGGCGGCGTCCGGGGGCAGGCCGGTCGCCGTGGTCGAGTGGACGATCACGTCGGCGGCGAGGTTGCGTTCGCTGTCCCGGGCTGTGGTGGCACTGGTGATGCTGGTGGCGCCGAAGACCGTTCCGGCCAGGGCGACGGTGACGATCACCGGCGCGGTGGTCGAGGCGGTGCGGCGCATCCCGGTGCGCAGGTTGCGCGAGGCCAGGAAGCCACTGGACCGGGTCAGCGACGCGAAGGGGGTCACGACGACCGCCGCGAGCGCGGGCACGAACAGCGGTGCCAGGCTGACCAGGGCCAGGACGAGGAACACCGCCAGCAGGAAGGAGAAGACCACCACTCCGTCGGCGGCGGCGGTGGGCGTCTTCGCCGCGATGAGCGCGCTCAGCGCCCCGAACACGCCGGCGATGATCCAGCGGCCCCGGGTCATTCGGCTGTCGTCGAGCTGGCCGAGCCTCGGGGGTTCGGCGGGTGACACGCCGCTCCCCCGTCGGGAGGCCCCGGCGACACCGGCCAGGGCGACGAGGAGCCCGAGGACGAACGTGAGGACCAGCGGACCGGGTGCCGTGGGTGCGCGGAAACCCGGGGGGGCCGCGCCGGCGTCGACCAGCAGCGCGGCGACCTGGCCGGCCGCCGCCGCTCCGAGGAACACCCCGGCGGCGGAGGCCAGCACGCCGAGGATCAGCGCCTCCCCGACGAGCATCACCCGGAGCTGCCGGGCGGTGGCTCCCAACGCGCGCAGCAGGGAGAGCTCCCCGGTCCGTTGGGACACCGCGAACCCGAAGGTCCCGGCCACCACGAAGGTGGACACGAACAGCGCGATGACGGCCATCATCGCCAACAGCGCGGTGATGTCCTGGGTGCCCTGCTGGTAGATCTCGTCCTGGGCGACGCCGCCCTTGGCTGGCCCGTGCAGCACCCGGAGTCCCTCGTCGGCGAACTCCTGGCGGATCGTCTCGGCGAGCCTGGCCGGGGCCTCCTCGGAGAACACCCCGAGGGCCACGGGACGCTGCCCGTCGGGGACGAGTGACGCGGCGGTGGCGTCGTCGAGGAAGACCGTGGCCTCCCCCGGGATCCCGGTGTCACCGGGTGGTTCGGCCAGGCCCACCACCTCGACGTCCCGGTAGCCGGTGGAGGCGGCGACCCTCAGCGTGGATCCGACCGTGATGCCGTCGCTCTCGGCCAGCGACCGACTCACCACGGCCTGCGCCGGCGCGGCCGGTTCCCCGCCCTCCACCACGGTGAAGGGTGTGAGGGCAGCGTTGGCCCAGGGCGCGCCGACCAGGTCCCGGAAGGGGGTGCCCGGGTCGTCGTCGGCGATCAGACCGAGCGTGAAGGAGTCGTCGGCGACGACGTCGGTGACGCCGGGAACCCCGCGGAGTCGTGCCGCCACCTCCGGGGGCACTCCTCGTTCCTCCCGCGCGGTGGGGTGCACGGTGCGGTCACCGACGGGGACGGGCACCTCCGGGTCGGCGCGGACGACCACGGCGGCGGCGTCGTAACGACCGACCCCGCCGAGCCCGGACCCGCTGGTGGCGGCGGAGAGCAGCTGCCCGGTGGAGGCCAGCAGCGCGACTCCCAGGCACAGTGCGACGAAGGACCCGACGAGCAGTCCCCGTCTGGCCCAGAGCGTGTGCAGCGCGACCCTCAGCATGTCACCCGCCCAACGTCGTCATCTGCTCGGCGACGGCGGCGGCCGAGGGGGCGACCAGTTCGCCGTGGACCTCCCCGTCGGAGAGGAAGACGACACGGTCCGCCCACGCGGCGGAGACGGGGTCGTGGGTGACCATGACCACCGTCTGCGAGTGCCGGTCGGCCGCGTTCCTCAGCAGCGCCATGACGTCCCGGCTGGAGTTGGTGTCCAGCGCTCCCGTCGGTTCGTCGGCGAAGAGCACGGACGGTTCGGACACCAGTGCCCTGGCCACCGCGACCCGCTGCTGTTGGCCCCCGGAGAGCTGGGCTGGTCGGGCGCTGGCCCGGTCGGCGAGGCCCACCTGTTCGAGGACGAGGCGCACGTCGGCCCGCGACGGGCGGCGGCCGGCCAGTCGCATCGGGAGTTCCACGTTCTGGCGGACGGTCAGCGCGGGGAGCAGGTTGTAGGACTGGAAGACGAAACCGACCCGGTCCCGCCGGAACCGGGTGATGTCGGGTTCCCCCAGTGCGCTGATCGTGGTGCTGCCGAGGACGACCTCGCCCTCGGTGGGGCTTTCCAGGCCGGCCAGGCACCGCAGCAGGGTGCTCTTGCCCGAACCGGACGGTCCCATCACGGCCGTGAAGGAGGCCCGGGGGAAGCTGACGGTGACGCCGCGGAGCGCGGGCACCCTGTTCTCGCCCTTCCCGTACACCTTCCGGAGTCGCGCCCCTCGTAGCGGGACATCCTCCGTGACCTCCGGCTCCATCTTGCCTCCTGCCTCGCGGCACGTCGTGCGCGAGAGCGAGTCAAGCAGTACGGGGCCGGTAACTCACTGGGGTACGCACTCCACTTGCCGGTAGAGAGAACCCGACCACGCCGCCCTGGTCTGGTGGACGGTCGTGGTCGGGTCCTCCTCCCCCGGGCACCCGGTCGGGTGCCGGCTCCGCTCAGCCGGCGGGAGCCGGCCCTGGTCCGCCGGTCACTGCCAGCGGAAGAACTTCGCGGCGACGAGGGAGCCGATCAGCGTGGCACCGAGCAGGCTGAGGATGTGGGTCGTTTCCACCGACTGCCCCGCCCAGGCGGCGCCGAGGGCCTCGGCCGCCGCGCCGAAGGGGAGGAACTCGCCGATCGTGGCCATCAGGTCGGGCAGCGCCTCCCGGGAGCCGAACATGCCGCCGGTGGCTCCCATCGCGAAGAAGAGCACGAGCCCGATGGCGACGGAGGAGTTGGCCGTGGGGGCCAGGGCGGCGACGAGCATGCCGACCGCGTACATCGCGAACATGGTCAGGGCGAAGACGCCGAGCGCGACCAGCGGGGAACGGGGCAGGTTGCCGCCGAAGGCCGCGAGGGCGAGCGTGAGTGCCAGGGCGATGCCGATGACGCTCTGGATGACGCTGACCACGGCCTGGGCGACCAGGATCATCATCGGCTTCATCGGCGTCACGGCCAGCCGCCGCAGCACCCCCGACCGGCGGTAGTACGACAGGAAGCTGGGCATGTTCACCACGCCGACGGTCGCGACGACCATCGTGATGACCAGCGGGAGGACGAACACCTCCATGACCGTCAGGCCGTCCGTTCCCGGCAGGACCTGGTTGTCCATGCTGATGCCGTGCATCACCAGGAGCAGCATGGGCAGTCCGATGGGGATGAGCAGGCCCGCGGTGTCCCGCATGACCATCTTCGACTCGGCCAGGACGAGTGCCATCCAGGCGCCGAACCCGGGCGGGCGCGCCGTGATCTCGGGCTGTGTCGTCGGGGTGGTCACCGGGAGTCCTCCGTGGTGGCGTCGTCGTTGAGGGCACGCCCCGTGAGGGCGAGGAAGGCGTCGTCGAGGTTCGGCCGTTCGAGACGCGTCTCGGTGGCGATGATGTTGCCGTGCACGAGGGCGCGGCTGACCGACTGCAACAGGTCGCCGTCACCTCGCACGGTGACCTGACCGCCCTCGACGCGGACCGAGGTGACCTCGGGAAGCCTGTCGAGGACCGCCTGGTCGAAGGGGCCGTTGACCTGGAACCGGACCCGCTGGCCGAGTCCGGCGCCGGAGACCAGGCCGGCCGGGGTGTCGAGGGCGATGATCCGACCGGCGTCGATGATGGCGATCCGGTCGCACAGCCGCTCGATCTCCTCCATGAGGTGGCTGACGAGCAGGACGGTCACCCCGTCGGACCGCAGGTCCTCCACCAGCGCCCAGATGTCCCGGCGGGCCTGCGGGTCGAGACCGGTCGTGAGCTCGTCGAGCAGGGCCACCCTCGGGTTGCCGACGAGGGCCAGGGCGACGGAGAGCCGCTGTTGTTGCCCCCCGGAGAGGTTCTCGAACCGGTGGTCGCGCCGCGACGTCAACCCGACGCGGTCGATGAGCTCGTCGGGGTCGGCGCCGTCGCCGTAGAAGGAGCGGTACAGCCGCACCAGTTCCCGCACGGTGAGCGCGTTGTGGAGGTCGCTGGACTGGAGCTGCACGCCCAGGACCTGGCGGACCCGGTCGCGGTCGCGGTGCGGGTCGAGCCCGAGGACGCGCACCGTTCCCGAGGTCGGCCGGAGCAGACCGGCCACGCACTCGACGGTCGTGCTCTTGCCGGCTCCGTTGCGCCCGAGGATGCCGAAGATCTCCCCCTGCCGCACGGACAGGCTGACGTCGTGCACCGCGACGGTGGATCCGTATCGTTTGTGCAGTTCGTTGACCTCTATCGCTTGCAAGAACGCTTCTCCTGTCGGCTGGTGGATTCCCTCGTCCGGGGGATACCGCTGACGCTATTGCGCGGGCGGGTTCCCCCGCGCGTGCCAGAGGTCATGACGACCACCCATGACTTGTGGCAGGGGCGGCGGCCTGGGCCGGGTTCCTACGATGGCCGGGTGAGACGGCTGGACCCCGACACCTGGTCGGCGATCTTCGGACTCGTGGTGTGCCTGACCGCGGGGATTCCCGTGCTGCTGACGCAGCTCAACGGGCAGGAGGTGACGGTCGGTCCCCTCTGGCTGTGGTGGCTCGTCTACCTCGGCTTCGTGACCTCGCTGGTCGCCTCCGCCATGCAGTCCGAGGAGGCGTCGCGGGGTTCCCGGTGGTCCCTCGCCGGTGCCGTGGTGCTCGGCTGCGCCCTCATGCTGTTGGCGCCGGGCGCCGGGTGGACGCAGATCGTGCTGGTGTACGTGGCCGCCATCAGCTGCTACATCGTGCCCTGGCGCGTGACGCTCGCGATCATCGTGCTCAACACGCTGGTGGTGCTCGTCGCCGCGTCCCAGGCCAGCCAGGAGATGCACAACGTCCTGTTCACGGCGATGCTCTACGCGTTCCTCCAGGTGGGGACCGCGCTGAGCGCCACCGCGCACCAACGGGACATCGAGTCGCGGGAACGCCTGGCGGTCGCCCACACCGAGCTGCGGGCGGCCAGCGCGATCCTCGCGGAGACGACCCGGGGCGACGAGCGCCTCCGGATCTCCCGGGAGCTGCACGACCTGATCGGCCACCAGCTGACGGTGCTCACCCTCGAACTGGAGGTCGCCGCGCACAAGAGCACCCCACCGGCCCTGGAGCACGTCGTCCGTGCCAGGAAGGTGGCGGGAGAACTGCTCGGCGACGTGCGCGCGACCGTCGGCGAGCTGCGCCGCCGCGCCCCGGACCTGCGGGACACCCTGGACCGGATCGTGCGGGACCTGCCCCAGCCGCTGGTGACGGTCCGGGTGGACGAGGACGTCCGGCTGGACGAGACGCGGGCGGCCGCGGTGGTGCGCTGCGCGCAGGAGATCATCACCAACACCATCCGCCACGCCGACGCGAAGGAGCTGTGGATCACGGTGAGCAGCGGGGAGAACGGCGAGGTGCGCCTGGTCGCGCAGGACGACGGGCGGGGGTCGGGGGACCTGGTGCTGGGCAACGGGCTGAGAGGGATGGTGGAGCGGGTGGAGGAACTCGGCGGACGGGCGCGGTTCCGGTCCGAGGCCGGATTCCGGGTGGAGGCGGAGGTACCGGCCGCATGATCCGGGTGTGCGTGGTGGACGACCAGACCCTGGTCCGGCAGGGCATTCGCGGTCTGCTGTCGCTGGCCGAGGACATCGAGGTCGTCGCGGAGGCCGACGACGGGATGGCGGCCCTGACCGTCATCGAGGAGACGACGCCCGACGTGGTGCTATTGGACCTGCGGATGCCCCGGCAGGACGGGATCTGGGCCTTGGAGGCCCTGCGGGAGTCGGGGATCAGCGTGCCGGTGCTGGTCCTGACCACCTTCGACGACGACGAGCTGGTGTTGCGGGCGCTGCGGGCGGGTGCCCGGGGGTACCTGCTCAAGGACGTGACCCTGGAGCAACTGGTGGGCGCGGTGCGCACCCTGGCCTCGGGGGGAACCCTGGTGCAGCCGGCGATCACCGACCGCCTGCTGCGGGCGGTCCGGTCCCGCGAGGTGCCGTTCGACTCGGAGGTGACGCGGGTCGAGGACCTCACCGAACGCGAGCTGGAGGTGCTGCGGCTGCTGGCCTCCGGATACGCGAACCGGGAGATCGCCGAGGCGCTGTTCCTGGCCGAGGGGACCGTGAAGAACCACGTCTCGTCGGTGCTGCTGAAACTGGGCACCCGGGACCGGACCCGCGCGGTGTTGCGGGCGCTGCACCTGGGCCTGCTGCGCTGAGGGTGGGCGGGTCGGCTCCGCTCCGCCCCGCGTATCCGGCCGGCCGGCGGGTAGCCGGGAGGAGGCCTACCCGCGCTGGAGGTGTCCGCGTACGCGCGCGGGGCGCGGCGGTGGGCACTTGAATCGGGCATGTCACCTGCCCAGCCGCTGGCACCGGCCGAGGTGTCGGCGGGACGGCGCGGAGGATCGGAGGCCGGATGGCACGGGAGCCGCACTCGCCGGACGGGCGGGAGACCGCGCCGTTGGGCCAGGGCACGTGGGGCATGGGCCAGCGGGACGCGGAACGCGCGGCCGAGGTCGCCGCGTTGCGACACGGTCTGGACCTGGGGTTGACCCTGATCGACACGGCCGAGATGTACGCCGACGGCGGCGCGGAGTCCGTGGTCGGGGAGGCGGTGGCGGGCCGCCGGGACGAGGTGTTCCTGGTCGACAAGGTGCTCCCCCACCACGCCGACCGCCGGGGAACGGTCCAGGCGTGCGAGCGGAGCCTGCGTCGGCTGGGCACCGACCACATCGATCTCTACCTGCTGCACTGGCGGGGGGCGACTCCCCTGGCGGAGACCGTGGACTCGTTCCTCCGCCTGCGGGACCGGGGTCTCATCGGGGCGTTCGGGGTCAGCAACCTCGATGTCTCCGACCTGGAGGAGTTGTGGCTCGTCGACGGCGGGCCGGAGTGCGCGGTGAACCAGGTCCTGTACAACCTGACGCGGCGGGGGATCGAGCTTGACCTCCTCCCCTGGTGTCGCGAACGGGGCCTCCCGGTGATGGCCTACTCCCCCATCGAGCAGGGCCGGCTGTTGGAGGACCCGGTGCTCACCGGGGTCGCCGGGCGGCACGGTGTCCTGCCGGCACAGGTGGCCCTGGCCTGGGTGCTGCGGGGCGGCGAGCTGCTGGCGGTGGCGAAGGCAGCCGCCTTGGAGCACGTGTCGGCGAACCGGGGTGCCCTGGACATCCGGTTGACCCGGCAGGACCTCGCCGAGCTCGACGCCAGGTTCCCGGCTCCCGACCGGCCGGTGCCGTTGGAGGTCCTCTGACGGGGTCACGATCCGCTCGCCGCGCGTTCCTCGCGCGGGCGGGTCGGAGCGCGCCCGTTCTGGGCCGTTCCCGCGTCGGCGGAGCGGGATTCGACCCGCTGGTCCGACAGGGAGGGTGGCAGGGCGGAGGCGCGGCCGGCGGTGCTGCCGCCCTGGCCGCTCGCCCAGTTCGGGGGCATCCCGGCGGGCGGAGCGGGGGTGGACCGTC
>NZ_AGVX02000038.1 GCF_000239155.1 Actinoalloteichus spitiensis RMV-1378 | reverse complement strand
CCGCCCGCCCTCCCGGCCTCGGATCCGGGGGCCACCCCCGACGCTCCGAGGGAGGGTGCGACCAGCGTGCGCCGGTAGGCCGCCAGGGTGTCCCGGTTCTGGAGGTCCAGCCATTCCACGGCCTCGGCGAGGGTGGCGCACACCGTCTCCTCGGCCAGGCACACGTGCGCCAGGTCCTTCCGCAGGTCCGAGACGAACCGCTCGTCGGACCACTGGGCGGCCCGGGTGGTCAGGACCAGGGGAGCCCGGTTGGAGTCCCTGGTCGAGGCGTGCAGGTCCCGGACGTCCACCTGGTCGGGCGCGGCGGAGGCCGTCGCGGTGCCGGGGTCCCGGTGGGGCTCGGTCGGGGTGGTCGCTCCGGTCCGGTCGTGGCCGAGGTCGAGGGCCCGCAACGCCCAACGCCCGTCCTGCCGTGCCGGCCACCGGGGCGCCGTCGCGTGGCTCCAGACGGTGTAGCCGATCCGGTCCCCCGCGTTCGGGGAGGGGAACAGCGCCTCCTCACACCGGGGGAGGGCCCCGGGTGGGGTGGAGGACCGCCCGTCCGGCCCGCCGAGATCCTCGAGCTGGGCCACGGCGCGCCGGATCACCGCCCCCGAGTCGGCGGGATGGCGGGGGCTGCCGCAGTCGCCTCCCCGTACCAACAGGCCCACCTCGTGCCCGCCGTCCAGCGCGCGGATCACCGGGGAGTCGCGGCCCGGCGTGGCCGCACTCCGCCTCGACTCATGGGCGTCGCCGATCGCCGAGGCCGGGAGGAACACCGTGAGACCGGCGCCCGTGGTGGTCGCGAGGTCGGTCATCCGACGCCACTGCCCTGGGGTGGGGGTGCCCTCGACCGCGAGCAGGACGAGCTGGGGGGCGCGTTCGGCGGGAGCGAGCGGTCGCAGCCACCCGGCGTTCCCCGAGCGGAGTGGCTCCGGCTGCCCACCAGGGTCCGCGCCGGGCCGAGCGGCCGGGTCGGCCACGGCTGCCGCCCCCGGCCCGGTGGACGGGGCGCCCGGTCCCCGGGAGACGCCGCCCGTGTCGGTCCACGTGAGGCCGGCTACCAGCCCGAGCACGAAGAACAGGGTGGATCCGACCAGCAACCACCGCCGCCGCGTCATATGTCGTTCGTCTCCTCGGTCCCGGTGTTCGCCGCCCCGCACGGTGGGCACGGCTCCTGCGGATCACGGAGAGATCGGGGATGCCCATCTGGGCGGCCAGCCACCTGATCGGTGGTGAACGACCGGTTTCCGCTGGCGGCGGCGGACGGAACCGGTTATTGGGCGAGAAGCGGGTGCTGGTCCCCGGCGAGCCGGTGCGTTCGACGGGCAGCCGGGACCGCCCAGCTCGACCGCATCCGGACGCGGGGCGGGCTGGGCGGGACGGCCTGGGGGAGGGTGGGCCGGATCACCGGACCGCGCGGAACCGCACGCGCTGGCCGGGCACGCACTGCGCGGCCAGCGGTACGTCCTCGGTGACGACCACCGCGACCACGGGGTAACCACCGGTCACCGGGTGGTCGGCGAGGAACAGCACGGGGCGGCCACCGGAAGGGACCTGGACCGCGCCCGGCACCATGCCCTCGGAGGGCAGCTCGTGATCGTCGGAGCGCCGCAGTTCGGGGCCGGACAGCCGCATGCCGACCCGGTTCGACTCGCCGGTGACCCGGAACTCGTCGCGGGTCAGGTGCGCGAGCGCCTCGGGTGGGAACCAGTCGTCGCGCGGCCCCAGCCGCACCCGGAGGACCACCAGGTCCTCCGGCGAGGGCAGCCACCGAACCGGGGCGACGACGTCAACCGGCCACGCGCCGACGGCCGTTCCCACCGGCAGCACCTGCCCCGCCGACACGGGGGGCGGACCCAGTCCGGAGAGCAGGTCCGTGGAGCGGGAGCCGAGCACCGGCTCGACGGCCACCCCTCCCCGCACCGCCAGGTAACCGCGCAGACCGGACACCGGAGCGCCCACGCTGAGCACCTGCCCGGCACGCACCGGAACCGCGCAGTGGATGCCGACGGGCCGGTCGTCCAGCCACATCGGGCCGGACGCCCCGGTCAACGCGACGAGCCCCGCCTGGCGGAACCGCACGGTCAGGCCGCCGAAGGTCAGTTCGAGCGCCGCCGCCGTCCCGGGATTGCCCACCAACCGGTTCGCCAACCCCAGGCTGGGCGCATCGGCGGCACCGGAACGGGGGACGCCCATCGCGGCGTAGCCGGGCCGGCCGAGGTCCTGCACCGTCGTCAACGGGCCGGCCACCAGGACGTCGAGCCCCGCGCTCGGGGTCTCCCCCCGGCGCGCGGCGGGAACACGCGGCACGGGCGCGGGTGCCCGGCCGGTGGTGCCGGTGGCGGGACCCCCACGACCGGGCTCCGCCGCGGTCACGACGCCACCTCCTCGAAACGGACCAGCGTGCCCGGCGTCAGCAGGGCCGGTGGGTCGCGCCGCGCGTCCCACAGGGGAAGCCGGGTGCGGCCGAGCAGCCGCCACCCGCCCGGGGACTCCCGGGGGTAGACGGCGGAGAACTCGTCGGCCACCGCCACCGCCCCGGCCGGCACCCGGAGGCGGGGCGACGGCAGCCGGGGCACCCGCAGCGCGGGGTCGCCACCGACCAGGTAGCCGAAACCGGGGGCGAAGCCGCAGAACGCGACGCGGTAGCGGGCGGCGGTGTGCCTGGCGACGACCTCCGCCCCGCTGAGACCGGTCAGCTCCGCCACCACGTCGAGGTCGGCACCGTCGTACCGGACCGGCACCCGCAGCTCCTCGCCCCCGGCGAACGGGGTCGAGGTCGGCACCTCCACCTCGCCGAGTTCGGCCAGCAGGGACGCGGGGTCGGTGCCCGCGTCGGCGCAGCGCAGCAGCAGGGTGCGCGCCGCCGGGACGCACTCGGTCACCCCGGTGAGCGGGCTGACGGCGAGTGCCCGCCGCAGCCGTTCCACGTCGTCGAGGGAGTCGACTTCGACGAGGAACGCACTGTCGCCCACTGGGCGAGTGGCGCGCACCAGGTCCCGGGCCGTCGACGTGGGGGATGGTCCCATGGCCCCTCCCGTTCGTCCGCGAGGACCGGGACCACGTTCCCGGCTCGGCGTCGTCGCTGGGTGTCCGCCCTCATCGTCCCCCATCCCGCGCTCGCCGTCGCCTCCGCCAGCAGGAGGTCGCCGGTGGGCGGCGAACGTTGTGCCGTGGCACCGCGGAACCCGGTTCCGGGCGTGCCGGGTCACAGGCGCGGGGCGGCGCTTCCGCCCTCGCGGTCCGGGGGCGCTGCCAGTCCGGCACCTGTGGACGGGAACGTCCACGGAGCACCCGGTGGGAACCCTCCTCGGCCGCGAGTCGGGTGCTGGCCCGGCCGTCGCCGGTCAACCGAACGCCTGGACGGCGATCCCGGCGTCCCGCAGGGCCTCCCGGACGCGCACGGCCAGGGCCACGGCGCCGGGGGTGTCACCGTGCACGCACAGCGAGGCGGGCCGCACCGCCACGTCGGTGCCATCCACGGCCCGGACCACGCCCTCGGTGACCATGCGCAGGCTGCGGTGGACGACCTCGTCCGCGTCCCGCACCACCGCACCGGGTTCGCGACGCGGGACCAGCGAGCCGTCCGGGCGGTAGGCGCGGTCGGCGAAGGCCTCGGGGACCGCGCGCAGCCCCGCCTCCTCGGCGAGGCGCAACCACTCCGAGCCGGGAAGCCCCAGCACGGCGAGGCCCGGGTCGTAGTCCAGCACCGCCGTGACCAGCGCCTCCGCCTGCCCGGTGTGGGTCACCACCGCGTTGTACAGGGCACCGTGCGGTTTGACGTAGCGGACGCGGGTTCCGGCGATGCGGGCGAACCCGTCGAGGGCCGCGAGCTGGTACACCACCTCGTCGGCGAGTTCGCGGGGCTCGACGTCGACGAATCGGCGTCCGAAGCCCGCCAGGTCCCGGTAGGAGACCTGCGCGCCGATCGCCACGCCCCGGTCGGCGGCCGCCACGCACACCCGGCGCATCGTGGAGGGATCCCCGGCGTGGAATCCGCACGCGACGTTCGCGCTGCTCACGACGTCCAGCAGCGCGGCGTCGTCGCCGAGGCGCCACACCCCGAAGCCTTCACCGAGGTCGCTGTTGAGATCCACCCGGGGTCGCTCCACGGCCGTTCCCACCCTCCCGTGCCCTACCAGCGGTCCACCCTAGGGGCAGCGGCCGGCCCGGTGCCCCGGCGACGTGACCGGGCGCCGCCCGGCCGGGACCGGCCTCGCCCCGACGGCTACTCCCTGGCATGCGGACGCCCCGGCGGGCTATCCAGGGTGTCCTCCACCCGCCCGAACGGTGACGCCCTCCCGCCACCAGCGGTTCTGACGCCCAACCGGATGGGGATGTCTAGTACGCCTACAGCCCAAGTGAGAGGTGAACGAGGCTCCGGTTTACGATCCGTGGTGTCGTGAGCGCCCGTCAGTGGGTCGCCCGCGCAGGTGAGAAGGGTCTACATGCCAGTGCAGGAGGCACCGTGACGGCCGTCGCTCCACAGCCGATAGCCACGCGCCCGTACAAGGCGCGGAGGGAGCCGAAAGGTTCCGTCCTGCTCCGGATGATGCGCACCACGGATCACAAGCAGCTGGGCATCATGTACCTGGTCACCGCGTTCGGGTTCTTCCTGATCGGCGGTGCGATGGCGATGCTGATGCGCGCCGAGCTGGCGCTGCCCGGGATGCAGTACCTGTCCCAGGAGCAGTACAATCAGCTGTTCACGATGCACGGCACCGTCATGCTGCTGCTGTTCGCGACACCCGTGCTGTTCGGCTTCGCCAACTACCTGATGCCGATCCAGATCGGCTCGCCGGACGTCGCGTTCCCCCGGCTGAACTCGCTGTCCTACTGGCTCTACCTCTTCGGTGGCCTCACCGTGGTCGCGGGTTTCCTCACGCCGGGCGGTGCCGCCGACTTCGGCTGGTTCGCCTACACGCCGCTGTCCAACGCCATCCACTCCCCGGGCCTCGGCGCCGACCTGTGGATCGCGGGTCTGCTGGTCAGCGGTCTGGGCACCATCCTCGGCGCCGTCAACATGATCACGACGATCGTGTGCCTGCGGGCGCCGGGCATGACGATGTTCCGGATGCCGATCTTCACGTGGAACATCCTGGTCACCAGCCTGCTGGTGCTGATGGCGTTCCCGATCCTGACCGCCGCGCTGTTCGGCCTCATGGCGGACCGGCACCTCGGCGCGCACGTCTTCGACCCCGCCAACGGCGGCGTGATCCTGTGGCAGCACCTGTTCTGGTTCTTCGGCCACCCCGAGGTCTACATCGTCGCCCTGCCGTTCTTCGGCATCGTCAGTGAGATCTTCCCGGTCTTCAGCCGCAAGCCGCTGTTCGGCTACAAGGGCCTGGTGTTCGCGACCCTGGGCATCGCGGCGCTGTCGGTGACCGTGTGGGCGCACCACATGTACGCCACCGGCGCGGTGCTGTTGCCGTTCTTCGCCTTCACGACGTTCCTCATCGCGGTACCGACCGGCGTGAAGTTCTTCAACTGGATCGGCACCATGTGGAAGGGCCAGCTCACCTTCGAGTCCCCGATGCTGTTCAGCGTCGGCTTCCTGGTGACCTTCCTCTTCGGTGGTCTGTCCGGCGTGCTGCTGGCCTCCCCGCCGATCGACTTCCACGTGTCGGACAGCTACTTCGTGGTGGCGCACTTCCACTACGTGCTCTACGGCACCATCGTCTTCGCCGTCTTCGCCGGCATCTACTTCTGGTTCCCGAAGATGACCGGCCGGATGATGGACGAGCGGCTGGCGAAGTTCCACTTCTGGACGACGTTCATCGGCTTCCACGGCACCTTCCTGGTGCAGCACTGGCTGGGCAACGAGGGCATGCCCCGCCGTTACGCCGACTACCTGCCGACCGACGGGTTCACCACCCTGAACGTGATCTCGACGATCGCGGCGTTCATCCTCGGTGCCTCCACGCTGCCGTTCATCTGGAACGTCTTCAAGAGCTACCGGTACGGCGAGCGGGTGACCGTGGACGACCCGTGGGGCTACGGGAACTCCCTCGAGTGGGCCACCAGCTGCCCGCCGCCCCGGCACAACTTCACCGAGCTGCCGAGGATCCGCTCCGAGCGGCCCGCCTTCGAGCTGCACTACCCGCACATGGTCGAGCGGATGCGGTTGGAGGCGCACACCGGCGGCAAGCACGGTCGCCACGAGGACGGCCCGGCGGCGCCGTCCGAGCGGACCGCCAACAAGGTGGTCCCACCGGAGGAGCGGGCGGAGGACCCCCGCGAGAAGTGACCCACGGTCCAGCATGCGAGAAGAGCCCCGCGACTCCCGCCACAGGGAGGCGCGGGGCTCTTCTCGTGCACCGGGACGGTGAGTACGGTCGACCCGGACCCGGCCCGACCGGAACGGAAAGCCCCCGCCCGGCCCGGACGGACGGTGGGCGGACGAGAGAACGAGGAGCACCGGAGCAGTGAGCGCAGCCGACACCACCGTGCTGATGACCGTGACGGGACCGGACCGGCCCGGAGTCAGCTCCGTGCTGTTCGCCGCGCTCACCCGGCACGGGGTGGACCTGCTCGACGTGGACCAGGTCGTCATCAGGGGACAGCTCGTCCTCGGGGTGTCGGTGTCCACGCCGCACGACCCCGAGGGGCTCCAGGAGGCCGTCGAGCAGGCGATGGCCTCGGTGGGCATGCGCATCGAGGTGGTGATCGGGGAGGACACCAGCACGGCCACCGGGCCGGACTCCACCCACGTCGTCGTGGTGTTGGGCAGCCCGCTGTCCGCCCGCGCCTTCACCTCCGTCGCCAGGACGCTCGCGGCGCTGGACGTGAACATCGACGCCATCCGGAGGGTGGCCGACTACCCGGTCACCGGCCTGGAGCTGATGGTCAGCGCGGAGGACACCGGCCAGGACACCGACGCCCGGCTGCTGTCCGCGATGACGGAGGTGTCCGCGCGGGTCGGGGTGGACATCGCCGTGGAGCGGACCGGGCTCGCCCGGCGCGCCAAGCGGCTCATCGTCTTCGACGTCGACTCCACGCTCATCCAGGGCGAGGTCATCGAGATGCTCGCCGCGCACGCGGGCCGGGAGGCGGAGGTGCGAGCCGTCACCGAGGCGGCGATGCGGGGCGAACTGGACTTCGCCGAGTCGCTGCACCGCCGGGTCGCCGTGTTGGCCGGATTGCCCGCGACCGTGCTCGACGAGGTCGCCGGGAACCTCGAACTGACACCCGGTGCCCGCACGACCGTCCGGACCCTGAAACGGCTCGGCTACCGCTGCGGAGTGGTGTCCGGGGGGTTCTCCCAGGTGGTGGCGCACCTGGTCGACGACCTCTCCCTGGACTTCAGCATGGCCAACCAGCTCGAGGTCGTCGACGGACGTCTCACCGGGCGAGTGGTGGGTCCCGTCGTCGACCGCGCGGAGAAGGCGGCGGCGCTGCGCCGGTTCGCCGCCGAGTTCGACGTCCCCCTGTCGCAGTGCGTCGCGGTGGGTGACGGCGCCAACGACATCGACATGCTCACGACGGCGGGCCTCGGCGTCGCCTTCAACGCCAAACCGGCCCTGCGGGAGGTGGCGGACACCTCGCTGTCCGCGCCGTTCCTGGACGCCGTGCTGTTCGTGCTGGGCGTCACCAGGGCGGAGATCGAGGCGGCCGACAGCGAGGACGGTGTCCTCAGCCGGGTCCCGCTCCGGCACTGAAGGGGGCCGCCCCACGCCGAGAAGCGGGTGCGGCCCACCGGTGGGCCGGTGACGTGGCGTGTGTTGGCAGGATGGGCGCATGTCCGTCCTCGCACCCCTGGCCGCCCGGTACGCGCACTGGCTCGGCCTGCCGGCCGAGTCGACCGGGGACACCACGGAGGAGGACCCCGAGCAGGTGGTCCTGATGCCGGTGGTGCTGCGCATCGAACGCGCCGAGCCCCCCACGCGCACCGCCCTGCTGGAGGCGGCGGCCTCGGCGGCCCTCGCCGTGACCCTCGACGACCGCGCCGCGCCGGGAGGGGAATGGCACGGGGCGGTCGCCACCTGGGTGGCCGGGCGCATCAGGAAGGTGTCCCGCCGGGCCAGGGGGGCGCACTGGCAGGCGGTGCAGCAGCTTCCGGGGCACACGGTGGAACTCCCCACCGGGTCGGCGAGGGCGCTGCTGCCGAGCCGGGTCGCGGACATGCCCCGAGAGCTGACCCGGCTGCAGATCTCCGGGAGCGAGGTGCCCGTCGACGAACCCGGCCCGCCGGAACCGGGCGTCCCGGTGCTCTGGCTGACACCCGAGGCGACGATGACGGCCGGCAAGGCGGCGGCCCAGGTCGGCCACGCCTCCATGCTGCTGGCCGCCCTGGAGGAACAGGACGCCGGTGGGGCGACCCGCCTGCGGGAGTGGGCGGACCGGGGTTTCCGCTGTGCGGTGCGCCAGGCTGATCCCGTGACCTGGCGGCGGCTGTCGCCGGGCGCCGATCCGGCGTCGGCCTGGCGGGACCGGAAGGTCGTGGCGGTCCGGGATGCCGGGTTCACCGAGATCGCGCCGGGCACGGTCACCGTCATCGCCGAGTGGCGTTGACCGGTCGCCGACCGGCTGGGGGTTGGCTAGGCGCGGCACCCCCCTGGTCGACGGGCCGTGGGCCCCGGGAAACCCGGGTCGGAGGTGCCACCGGGCCGCTGGGGTGATCGTGTCCGAACCCGTGCCGAGGAGAGGGCGGATCGCCGCGCACGTCGAGACGGGTGGAGCTGGTGGCGGTGACGCCGCGACCGGCAGGATGGTGGGCAGCATCGCGCGTTTCAGGGCCGAGCAGCCGCCGGGAGGGTGTCGATCGCCCCGGAGAGCGCCGAACTCATGACCGCCAAGACCGACGCCATCGCGGTCAGGGCGAGAGACCGTCCTCGCCGGTTCCAGACCCTCGAGCAGGATGTCAAACTCGGGTCCAGCCCGGTGGCTCTCCAGATGGCGAAGCAGGACAGGCTGCGCGTCCGGTACCCCGCGGTCGGCCCGGGAGAATCCCGTTCTGTACATCGACAGCTCGCGGGAGCTGGCGGAGGCGGTCCGAGCGAGCGCTCGGCGAGCCGAGCAGGTGGACTCCGAGGTTCGGGAGACCTTCGACTCCACGGAGGTACGGCCGTGAAGCGTTACGTCCGGGGAACCCTCGGCCCGGCCGCCCTGCTCGGCGGTTGCCTCGCCCTGGCCGGGTGTGGCGACGAGCAACCGGGACGGGCGCGGCCAGTGGGTCCTGGTCCGGCGGAGACGGTCTCCGATGCTCCCGCCTCCTCCAGCCCGCCGGCCGCGGACCCCGCTTCCCGTGAACTGGCGTTGGCCAACCCGTGCGAACTCCTCACCGGTGATCAGGGGCTCGATCTGGGGTACGACCCCGCGAGCGCGCGGTACGACGACGTCGGCGTCCCGAACACCTGTGACTACGACACGATGGCGGAGTCCTTCCTCCTCATGTCGATCAACCTCGATCCGGAGAAGGGCGTCACCGATCTGAATCTGACGAACTACCAGGCGACGGAGGCGGGGGTCGGGGCGCTGCGCGCACTGAGGGTGACCGACGAGTCCCTGCCGGGGATCTGCCAGCTCTCGATGGACCTCGGTCCTGGTGCGCACGTCTCGGTGATGATCAACTTCGCGGAGCCGGTGGCGGGGGCCTGCGAGTTGGCGGAGCGGGTGGCGGTCGAGCTGGAGCCCGTCCTCCCCCGAGCCACGTCCTGATCCCGGCGAGCGGCCGCCCCTGGCGCGACCGCTGCCGGGATCGCCGGGGCGGGCGGCGGGGCCGCTGGTGTCCGGCCGGCACCAGCGCACGCCCCGGATCCGGGGAGATCCCGTCCCGAGCCGAGCGCGGCCGACCTCGACGTGACCCAACCGACACCGGCGTCCGGCAGGAATCGGGAGCGCGTCGGGTTGTACCCGGTATGGGGTTCGACACGGTGAGGCTGTCCCTGCTGGACCGCTCCCGCACGCGCACGGGCTCGCCCGACTCGCGGGCGGTGTGGAACACCGTGGAGCGCGCGGGCTGGGCGGAGCGGTTCGGGTACCACCGCTTCTGGGTGGCCGAACACCACGCCGTGCCCGGAGTGGCGGGGGCGAGCCCAGCCGTGCTGGTCGGTGCCGTGGCGGCCCGGACGTCGCGGATCCGGGTGGGTGCCGGCGGGGTGATGCTGCCCAACCACCAGCCGCTGGTGGTGGCCGAGCAGTTCTCCACGCTCTCCGCGTTGTACCCGGGCCGGGTGGACCTCGGTCTTGGACGCTCACTGGGTTTCACGGCACCCGTTCGGCGGGCGTTGCGGCGGGACAGGGACGCCCCCGACACCTTCGCCGACGACGTGGCGGAACTCGCCGGTTACCTGTCCGGAACGGGCGCGGTGACGCTCCGGCCGGCGGCGGACGAACCCGTGCCGCTGTTCGTGCTCACGGGCGGGGGTGGGGCCGGGCTGGCCGCCGAGGCGGGCCTGCCGGTGGTGGTCGCCGGGCCGCTGTTGGACCTCGACCGCGATCCGGGGCGGACGCGTGCGGTCCTGGACGGGTACCGGGAGGCGTTCCGGCCGTCCCCGCGTCAGCCCCGGCCCCACGTCGTGGTGTCCCTGGACGTCATGGTCGCCGACTCGGCGGCGGAGGCCGCCGACCTGCTGCTGCCGGAGGCGTGGGCGATGGCGGCCGCCCGGACGCGGGGCGAGTTCCCACCACTGGAACCGGTGGCCGACGTCCTGGCCCGCGACCTGACCGAGCGTGAACGCCGCTACCTGGAGGAGACCCGCGCCGGGGCGATCCACGGAGACCCGGCCCAGGTCGCGGACCACCTCGACCGGCTGCTGGCGCTGACGGGAGCGGACGAACTGCTCGCCTCGACCAGCACCTACGACCGGGACGCCCTGCGGCGTTCGGACCAGCTGCTCGCGGAGATCTTCGGCAAGCCCCCCGTTGAGGCCCTCCCGGGTTGAGCCCGCCGGACCGGGCGCCGCGCCCCGCACGGGGTGCCGTCCGGTCAGGCCCGGCGGGATCAGCCGTCGGCAGCGCGGCGCAGCCGTTCCAGGGCGCCCCGCACCACCCCCGGATCGGTGGTGGGCCAGAACGGCGGCAGGGAGGCCCGCAGGAAACCCCCGTAGCCGGCCGTCATCAGCCGGGGGTCCAGGACGGCGACCACACCCCGGTCGTGCACGGACCGCAGCAGCCTGCCGGCTCCCTGGGCGAGCAACAGCGCGGCGTGGCTTCCCGCGACGGTGAGGAAGCCGTTCCCGCCCCTGGCGGCCACCGCGCGCTGCCGTGCCGTGGCCAGCGGGTCGTCCGGGCGGGGGAACGGGATGCGGTCCATGACGACGAGTTGCAGGGACGGCCCCGGCACGTCCACCCCCTGCCACAGCGACAGCGTGCCGAACAGGCAGGTGGAGGGGTCCTCGCTGAACTCCCGGACGAGCAGGGGCGTGCTGTCGTCGCCCTGGCACAGCAGTGGGACGTCGACCCGTTCCCGCAGCACCTCGGCGGCCTGCTTCGCCGCCCTGGTGGAGGAGAACAGCCCCAGGGTGCGACCACCGGCCGCGGTGACGAGCTCGGTCAGCTCGTCCAGGTACTCCGCTGGCAGCCCGTCCCTGCCTGGCTTGGGGAGGTGCCTGGCGACGTAGAGGATGCCGCTGCGGGGGTGGTCGAAGGGCGACCCGACGTCGAGGCCGCTCCACGCCGGGCCATCCGACCGGGGCGCCTCCTGCTCGGTGGCCGCCCCGGCCACCGCGGCCGCCGGTCGCGGGCCGGCGGGCAGCCCCCACTGCCGGCCGAGGGTGTCGAAGGAGCCCCCCAGGGTCAGGGTCGCGGAGGTCAGGACCACCGTGCGGGGGCCGAACAGCTTCTCCCGCAGCAGCCCGCCCACCCCGATCGGAGCGACCCGCAGCGCGGGCGGGGTGGCCGGCCCGTCGCCCCAGGGGCGGGTCAGCCAGACCACGTCCCGCCGTTCGGCGAGTTCGGGTTCGAAGGCGTCCAGCAGCCGCACGGCCGTCTCGTGGAGCTCGTCGAGGCCGGACACCGCCATCTTCCTGGCGGCGCTGGCCTCGGCGTCCTCCCGGCGGTCCGGCCCGAACGCGGACAGGCAGGCGTGCGCCGCGTCGCGGACGGCCGCGACCGCCCCGCCCAGCGCGGGCGGCAGCGCCAACAGCTCGCCGGGGGAGAGGTCCTCGAAGGTGAGGGCCAACCCGTCACCGGCCTCGGCCAGTCGATCCGCGATGTCCTCGGGGATCAGCCGGCCGCACCGCCGGACGGCGGTGGCGATCTCGGCCGCCGTCAGTTGCACGGTGGCCACGGAGGTGACCCGGTCCACCAGGTCGTGCGCCTCGTCGACGATCACGACCTCGTGTTCGGGGAGGACGGGGGCGTCGCCCATCGCGTCGATCGCCAGCAGCGCGTGGTTGGTCACGACGATGTCCGCCCGGGATGCCTCGGCGCGGGCCCGTTCGGCGAAGCAGTCCGATCCGACCGGGCACTTCGACATGCCCAGGCACTCCTTGGCGGTCACCGACACCTGGCGCCACGCCTGCTCGGGGACGCCGGGGACCAGTTCGTCGCGGTCTCCGGTCTCGGTGTCCGAGGACCACTCGTGGAGCCGGCGGACCTGCCTGCTCAGCGCCGACAGTTCGAAGGCGTCGAAGAGCGCGGTGCCCTCCGGCTCGTCCGGGACGTCGCCGTGCACCCGGTTCAGGCACAGGTAGTTCCGCCGCCCCTTGAGGATCGCGACGGTGGGTTCCCTGCCCAGCAGCGGAGCGAGCGCCTTCGCCAGCCGGGGCAGGTCGCGGTCCACCAGCTGCCGCTGCAGGGCGATGGTGGCGGTGGACACCACCACGGTCGTCGAGTGCTCCACGGCGTGGCGGAGCGCGGGCACGAGGTAGGCGAGCGACTTGCCCGTCCCGGTGCCCGCCTGCACGGCCAGGTGCTCCCCGGTGTCGACGGCCCGCGCGACAGCCTGGGCCATCCGCTGTTGCCCCGGGCGGGGCGCACCGCCCAGCGCGGCCACGGCCGCCGCGAGCAGCTCGTCGACGGCGGGAAGCGCGCCGTCCTCGGCGGCCCCGGGCGCGGGTTCCCGTTCCGGGTCGTCGAGGGTGGCGGTGCCGGCCTCCCCGGCCGAGGTCATGCTGGCGGGCGTGTCGGACACAGCCGGAGACGCTACCCGGTGGTGCCGTCAGCCCGGTCGGAGTGTCCCCGAACCCCGCCGTCCGCCGCGTCCCACCGCGCGGACCGCGAACCGGGCCGGCGCGCTCGCACGGTGCGGGGTGTGGCAGTGCCGGGTGGGGCCGTGGTCGAGCGCCTGGTCTGGGCGAGCGCCGGCGGTGCGGGGATATCGGCCTGCCCCGATGCCGGGGAGACGCGCGTTCCCCGCCCTCGCGGCGGGCCGGGATCGGTCGTGCGCCGGTGCAGGGTCGAGCGGGCGGGATCGGGCGGGTCGACCCGGTGGAGGCGGCAGCCT
>NZ_AGVX02000039.1 GCF_000239155.1 Actinoalloteichus spitiensis RMV-1378 | reverse complement strand
CACCGGCCGCACCCGGTCTGGCCAGGGGTGTGCCGGGTGCGTCGCGCCCCGTGCCCCCCGTCCGGGGTGCCAGGCACGTCCCGCCAGAGGCCCTCGGTGCCACGTACGCGTCGTTCGACGGGGGCGGCGCCGCTGGGCGGGCCGTGGACCGGTGGCCGGCGTGCCGGGGCCGTGCCAGCGGGAGCGCTACCGCCGCCGTCGACCCGGCACGCGGCGGCCACCCCGCTCATCGCCGCCGTGAGGCCCGTGGCGCTGGTGGCGCTGGTCGCCGTCGGGGGTGGGTGCTCGGGTGCTTGTCGTGGTCCACACCCCCGACCTGGTGGGGCGACCCACCCGCACCGAGGCCGGCCCCCGGGGCACCACCGCGACCTCGATCGGGGCCGCCTCGGGCAATGTCGCCGGCGCCGTGGCGGTGGCCCCCGAACACCAGCCCGCCGTCCCAGGGGCGGCCTCCCCCGGCGGACGCGGAGCCTGCTGGCGCTGGCGCGGCGCCGCCCGCTGGCCGCCGGGGACGAGGAGAACTCGGCGACGGGGAGCACCAGCCCGCCGCCGTCCGCCGGCCGGGGAAGGGCCGGCGACCCACCCGGGCGGCACCGTGGCCGGCCGGGGCGAACGAGGAGGACCAGGAGCAATGCACACTGACGAACCAGCGGCGCCCGCTCCGCGCCGCGACAGAAGGGACCGCACCCTGCGGTCCGACCTCAGGGCTGTGCTGCCCGACCTCGCGATAGCGCTGTTGGTGACCGCGTCCGTCTACGGGATCCTGCACTGGCGGATCGACAACGGCACGTCCGACACGGTCCTGGTGATGCCCTTCATGGCCGACGCCGCCGCGAACTGGCCCTACTGGCTCAGCCAGGCGTTCGGCTGGTCGGCGTTGCTGTGGTCGTGGGTCACGGTGCTGTTCGGCCTGCTCGTCGGCGGGAGCCGGCCGGCGTGGATCCGGTTGCGCCCCGCCACCGTCGAACGTCTGCACCGGACGACCAGCCTGACCGTCATCGCCCTGATCTTCGCCCACGCGCTCGTGCTCAGCTGGGACAGCGGCAACGACCTGCTCGGCGCGTTCGTGCCCGGCCTCTACTCGCACGCGCCGGGGCGGTTCGCGGTGGCGATCGGTGTGATCGCGTTCTGGCTGGCCCTGCCGATGGGGCTGACCTACTACGTGCGGAACAGGATGGGCCCCCGGCTGTGGCGGTTGATCCACCGCTTCATCATCGTCGTCTACGTGCTCGGGATCTGGCACACCTTCCTGTGGGGCACCAACGTGTGGTTCACGGGGGGCCTGCGCACCGTGCTCTGGGTGATGCAGGTCCCGGTCGCCCTGTTGTTCCTGTGGCGGCTCCTGTACCCGGCGCGCCGTGGTGAGCGCGTGCCGTGGCGCCCCTCGGAGTGGTCCGGCGGTCTGGGCGTGCGCGACATCGGCTCCCTGGTGTTGCGGCTCGGGGCGGCGGCGGTCGTGGTGGCGCTGCTGGTCGTCATCGCCACCGGCAACACCGGGGGCGCCGACCGCGAGGACTACCCGAAGACCAGTACGAGTGAGGGTGGGGGGCACGAGCACCACGGGGACCACGAGGGCCATGACCACTCGGGGCACGACCACTGACGGCGTCGCCCCGGGACGGGAATGGGAGGCCGCGCGCCGGCGCGGGCGGCGGCCTCCGGTGGCGGTCGGCGGGCGCCGACCAACCGCGCCGAGGTGGGCCGGGGTGGGGTGGGATGTCACCTCGTCGCGACCCGCCTCCGCCGGTGGGGAGGCGCGGACGCGCTACGCGGGAGGCGCGCTGTCCGGGCCGAGGTCCGGGTGCGGGCGGCGGGCGTGCCGGGGCGGCTCCGGGGTGGGAGGGATCTCGTCGGGTTCCGGCCAGGCCGGCCGTTCGTCGGGTTCCGGCACCGGAGGGACCTCGTCGGGAGCGGGGTCGGGTGGGACCTCGTCCGGCTCCGGGGTGTCGGGGAAGTCCGGCGAGGGCTCTCGCCGCCGGTGTCGAGCCGGGTCCTCCGACCCGGAGGTGGGGTGGCGGGTGTGCTCGCCGTCCGTTCGCGTCGGGGACCGGTGCGAACTGGGCCGGGGCGGGTGCTGTGCCATGGCGCCTCCTCGACGGGCCCTGGCCATCCGCGCCGAGCGGCGCGGGGGGAGGTGCGCCGGCACCCGCCCGGGGCGTCGGGACCGCCACCACGGCCGTTCGCCGGCGTCGGTCCGCGCGGTGGACCACGTGCCCGTCAGTCCGGCGGTTCCTGGTCGGCGCTGTCCACCGAGTCCGCCGTGTCGAGTTCCGGGTCCACCGCCGCCAGGTCCTCGTCGTCGAGGTCCAGCTCCGGTAGGCGGACGTCCAGCTCGGGCGGGGTGGGCGTGTCCGGAGCCAGCGGCGGCTGCGGGTTCAGCCCGTCTCGGTCGTGTCGTTCCATGTTCTCGGGGTACCCCGGCGACGTCGCCGCGACGCGGCCTGGGGGCGCATTTCGCCGAGCACGTGGGTCGCGCCCGCCGGTCCACGGCGAGGTGAGCTCCGGGTGGACCGGCCGGGGGCGGAGGTGAGTGCGGGGGCCGACACGGGTGTCGCCTCTCGGCGGTTATCCGAACGCGGCTCCGGCCGAACCGGTGTTCCGCGACGGTGCGAGTGTTGAGCCCGGGGGACCAGCCCCGTGCCGACCGCTCCCGTCAACGCCGGCACCCCTCGGTCTATTCCGCGACATCGCGGTCCGGCAGGTCCAGTTCGGGAGCCGTCGGCGCGGGGAGCCGGAACCCGCGTGCTCGCACGTGCGCCACCAGCTCGGGTTCGGGGGGCACCCCGTGTTCGCGCAGGTAGTAGGGCACGGCTGCGGACCAGGTCCAGACGCCGTCGGTGTGCAGGGCGTGCGGTACGGCGGCGGGCAGGGCCGGGTCCAGCTCGTCGGGGCCGGTGCGCGCCGCCGACAGCATCGGGGCGTTCTCCAGGTAGAAGAGCAGGGGAGCGCGTTCGGCGGGGGGAACCTGCTCGCGGGTGACGAGGGGGCGGCCCGAGGGGTCGGAACCGTCGAAGAGCCGTGCCTGGCGCAACCCTGCCCCGGCGGTGGCCCGGGGGGCGTCGGGGTCGGTGGGCGGCCCGGCGGCGTCGCGGCGCCCCCGGGTACCCCGACCCCGGCCGGCTCCTTCCGCCCCGTGCAGCCGAACCGGGGCCGGGGAGGCCTCCGTCGGCGGTCGCGGGGTGGGGGGAGCGGGCGCGACCGGCTCGAGCGTCGCCAGGTGGTCCCGCCACCAGGGGGGCAGCCGCTGGTCGTCCCGGGGGTGCCGGCGCAGCTCCTCCAGCCACACCGAGGCGGGAGGCGGCTGTGCCCAGCGGGGTTCCCTGTCGAACTCCAGGCGCTGCTCGAAGGAACCCGCCTTCTGGTCGAGAACGAGCACCGCGCTGGTCCACGTTCCGGTGCCCGGCTGGTACATGCTCGTCCTCACCCGGTCGAGCAGCGGTGGCAGGGAGTCCGGCGGGGAGACGCGGTGGCTGGTCCCGTCCGGCATGACCACCCACACCTCCCATTCGGCGTGCTGTCCGGCCGCCCGGCACAGCACCTGCACCGAGGACCAGCCCGGGGCCAGGCCGCGACGCAGCTCGGCGGCGGCGGAGTTCAGCAACCGCCGAGGTTCCCGTTCCTCATCCTCACCTGGCCGTGCGGGGTGTGTCATCGCGGTTCGTCCTCTCGCTGCGGTGGTACGGCCGGCGGAACGGTCGCGGTGGGACACGCGGCACCCGGCCGCCGCCGAGCGCCGGGTGGCGGCGGCGCGGGCTGGCACCACGCGCTGGGCGAACGGCCCTGGCCCGCGTCCGGCGGATCGGGCCTCGTCGGGGGAGCAGAGCGCCAATCCGCCACCTCGTCCCGGGGGGTGCGGGGGCAGGGCCGCCGGCAGTTCCTCGATCGCGCAGCGTGACCGTGGGGCGGATGGCGGCTGCCGTTCGGGTGGGACGTCGCCCGGACCGGCGGTC
>NZ_AGVX02000040.1 GCF_000239155.1 Actinoalloteichus spitiensis RMV-1378 | reverse complement strand
GCGGCGGCCGCGGCCTCCTCCCGCCGCGCCGGCTCCGGCAGGTCGGCGGGAGCGGCCTCGACACCGGCGGCCGACCGTGCCGGTGGCGCGGGGCGGCGGAACACCCGCCACCAATCGGCGAACAGCAGGCTGACCCCGTTCCACACCCCGATGAGGGAGCTGAAGGACACGGCGAGGAAGCCCACCAGGAACGGGATCCGCGCCCACTCCCCGTAGTGGGCCTCCAAGGTGTCGGCCAGGGTCAGCAGCCCCCGGTCGCCGGAGAGCACGTCCTGACCCAGCAGCATCTCGGCGCCGACGATGAGCATGGCGACGACGAACACCCCGGTGGTGACGTAGCCGACGGTGTTGTCCAGCCGCATCACCGCCAGCCAGCGGGGAGAACGCCAGCCCTTGGCGTGGGTCCAGTATCCGTAGGCCGCCATCGTGATCGTGCCCCCGACGCCGCCGGCCAGGCCGAGGACGAACACGAGGGACCCGGGAGGCAGGTCGGGCACCAGGCCACCGGCCATCGCGGTGAGGTTCGGGACGACCAGGACTGCCGTGCCCACCACCGTCACGAACATGACCCCGACCAGTGCCGTCATCAGCTTCTCGATGAGCGCGTAGCGGCCGAACCAGACGATGCCGAACCCGGCGAGCCCGCAGAGGATTCCCCACTCACGCACCGAGAGCACGGGGAAGAGCGCGTTGAGCGGCAGGGCGGACGCCGACATCGCCGTCGCCCCGTAGACGAAGCCCCAGATGATGGCGTAGGCGCCGAAGTAGATCAGGGTCCAGCTACCCAACTGGCGCCACCCGCTGAGCACGGTCTGCCCCGAGGTCAGGTGCCAGCGGCCCACGGCCTCCGCGAGCGCGATCTTGAGGACCGTGCCGAGCAGCACGGCCCACAGCAGCGTGTACCCGTACCGCGAACCCGCCACCAGGGTGGCGACGAGGTCGCCGGCGCCCACCCCGGTGGCCGCCGCCATGATCCCGGGGCCCAGCTGGCGCAACCTGGCCCGCACGGTTGGCCCGTCGTCCGCCACCCGCCCCGAGCCCGCACCGACAGTGTCCGCCATGCCACCGAACGTAGTCCCCTACCTCCCCGAACGGAAGAAGCCCGAGGCTTGGACACGTGGCGCGTGACGGATTCGGAGCGCGCCGCCGCGCCCCGGCAGGGGGAACTCCATTTCCCCGGTCGAGCGGGCGGAATCCAAAGCACACGAGGTCGGAAATTCACCAACTCGCCCCCATGAGTCATTCCTCTACGCCGATCGCCACCACAATCACCATGAAGTGCACCACAGATACAAACCCGGGCCGCAAACTGCTTGCAGTTTACCAACCACTGCACTAGCGTTTGCCGCCGCCAACCCAAACGAAAAAAGGAGAGGACGTGAATAAGCTCATCAAGGGGCTACTAGGGGGCGTTTTCGCCGGCGCCGCATTGGTTGCCGCCTCCACGCCATCCTATGCGGCCACTTATCGAACTGGAGACACTTGGACGGCGAACGGGTACGCGATCGCGACTGGAGTCTCACACGGAAGTTCACCTTTCGATGAATTATGGCTCATCGGGGAATGTGACTGGTCTCCATTCACCGTGACATCCCCTCCACGCTCGGGATCCTTCAGTGGTGCCCGGTTTCAAACAACCACCGCCTGCACCTTCGGAATCAACCACATCCACTGGGGACATGGCCACAAGTAGGCTTACTGACGTCTGAACCAGCGGGTGATGTTCCAGTCCTCCAACGCCTGGAACATCACCCGCAGCACTTTGGGAGAACCTTCTTGCTGCGAGCAGTGGACATTCGGAAGTCGTACCGAGCCGGGACCGTATCGGTGCCCGCGCTGCGGGGAGTCAGCCTGGACGTGGCGGCCGGCTCCCTCACGGCCGTCATGGGAGCCAGCGGGTGCGGGAAATCCACCCTCCTCACCGTCGCCGGCGGGTTGCAGGCCGCCGACTCCGGGACGGTGGTCGTCGCGGGGGTGGACCTCGCGTCCCTCTCGGACTCCGCATCACACCGCCACCGCCGCCGTCACATCGGCTTCGTGTTCCAGGACTACAACATCGTCCCCACCCTGAACACCATCGAGAACGTCATGCTGCCCCTCGAGCTCGACGGCCGGAAGCGCTCACACGCGCGGACGGAGGCGGAACGGGCGCTGGCCGCCGTGGGGATCGGCGACCTCGCGACGCGTCACCCCGACACCCTCTCCGGCGGCCAACGGCAACGGGTCGCGCTCGCACGAGCGATCTGCGGTGAGCGCGGGCTGATCCTCGCGGACGAACCCACGGGCGCCCTGGACTCCGCCGCCGCCGGGCAGGTGCTCGACACCCTCGTCGGCCTGGTGCGCGGCGGAGCGGCGTGCCTGGTCGTCACTCACGACGAGGCGGTCGCGGCCCGAGCCGACCGGGTGGTGCGCATGAAGGACGGCCTGGTGGTCGACGAGGGGCGGGAGGGTACCTCCTCGTGACCACGACACGTCTCCTGTTCCGCCTCGCGCTGCGGTCCCTGTCGCGGCGGAAGGCGCGTGCCGCCCTCCTCGTGGCGGCGATCTTCCTTCCATTGACGATGGCGGTGACGGCCTCGGTGCTGGCGACGACGTCGCAGCCGACGGCTGAGACCGCGACCGCGCAGCGGCTCGGGCAGGCTGGTGCCCTCCTGGTCAACCAGGACCTCGTTGGTTCGGACGGGGTGGACGCGGCGCTGCGCTCGGCGGAGTCGGCGCTGGCCGAGAGCCTCGGGCGCGAGGTGGGGCTCGTGCCTGAGGTCACCACCCCGCTGCCGGCACGCCTCGGGCACCGGGAGGTCGCCTCCTATGGCCATGGTCTGGACCTCGACGAGGCGATCCACCAGGGGCGCTACCTCCTCGTCGAGGGGCGCCACGCGCGACGCGGCGGTGAGGTCGCCGTCTCCGTCGAAGTGGCGGACCGTCTCGATCTGGCCGTCGGGTCCACGGTCCAGCTCGGCGACCGCCGAGAGGAGGCCATCGTCACCGGGATCGTGTCGGACGCGGGGTCCACGACCCGGAGTTTCGTCGTCGTCGACGTCGCCACCGCCGCCAGCCACTCCCCCGAGACCACGCGGGGCGAGGAGGACGCCACGGGCTCGACGTACGCCGGAACCGTCGCCTGGTACGCGCGGGAGGAAATCGTCCAGACCCCAGAACTGGCGGCTGCCGGGTGGCAGGTCCGGTCCCGGGGTGACGCCCTGCTGGACCACGGCCACCCCGGCTCCGAGGGGGCGGGAAGCCTCCTCCTGGTCATCGCGGCCGCAGTCGTGGCGGAGATCACCCTCGTCATCTTCGCGGTGTTCACCGTGGTCGTCCGCAGCACGGCCCGGGAATCGGCCCTGCTGGCGGCCGCCGGCGCCGATCCCGCCGCACGACGGCGGGTGGTCACCTACCAGGGGGTCCTCCTGGGACTCGCCGCCACCGTCGCCGCCGTTCTCGTCGGTGTGCTCGCCGCCCGGCTGCTGTCCGATCCCTTCGCGGCCAGCCAGGGCCAGATCTGGGGGCCGATCCGGCTGGACCCGGTCCAGATCGGCCTCCTCGTCCTGCTCGGATTGGCGGCTCCGGTGGTGGCGGCGCGCACAGCGGCCGAGCCCGCCGCGCGACTGGACGTGGCCGCCGCCCTGCGCGGCGGTGACCTGCCGGGTAGCTCGGGGGGCAAGGGCTTCCGCCCGGCGCTCACCGCCGGCCTGGTGGGCTCGGCGTTGGCCCTGGCGTTGGGGGGCGCCCTGTTCGCGGCGCCGCCGCTGGTGGCCGGTGCCGCCCTGCTCCTCGTCGTCGCCGCCGGCACCGGAATGGGCGCCCTGACCTCGCGCGTGGCGCGGTTCGCGGACCGGCTCCCGCTAGTGGCGCGGCTGGGCGCGCGATCGGCGGCGCGCACGCCGTCGAGGACCACGGCGGTCGCGGTGGTCCTGGTCAGCACCACCGTGCTTGCGGGTGTCGTGCTGGTCGGCATGGGCGCCCTGACCAGGAAGGTCGAGGACGCCTACGTCCCCCAGGTGCCGCACGGGTCGATGTGGGTGACGTTCAGCGCTCCGGTCGGCGACGCGACGCTGGCCGCGCTGGCGGAGGCGGCGGGCACGGACGAGGTGATCCCCCTCCACCCCGCGCGAACACCCCCAGGCACTTGGCGGGACCACCCGGAAGGCGCCGGCGCGCTGCTCCTGGCGACCCCGGTGGAGGACTGCGTGGACCAGGGGGCCGGCGACCTGGTCCACGTGGATGACTGCCTGGCCCACACCGGATACCCCCAGTGGCGCACCGAGGTCGTCGTCACGCCGGAGCGGCACCTGCCCGCGCTGCTCGACCGCCCCGCCACGGAGGCCGAGCTGTCGGCGTTCCGCCGGGGCGCCGTGCTGGTGCTCGACGAGCGGCTCCATCATTCGGGCACCGCCACGGCTCGGGTGGAAGGTTCCGAGTCGGACGGGTCTGCCCCGGACACCCTCGACTTCGAGGCGGTCCACGCCCCCGTCGACGTCGCGCACGCTCAGACACCGATGGCGTTGCTCTCCCCCTTCGCCGCCGCCGACCGAGGACTTACCTGGGACACCGACCCCTACCTGGTCTACGTGCCGGCAGAGGACATCAGCCGGGACACGGAGGACCGGGTGCGGGCACTGCTCACGGCCGATGTCGGGCAGCACTACGGCCTCGGTGTCGAGCGGGGCCCGGCCGCGCACCGGGTCCTCGCCACGAGCACGGCGGTCGTGGCGGGAGCCCTCGCCGTGCTCGGCGGCACGTTGGCGCTCGTCGTCACCGCGCTGTCGGTCAGCGAGACCCGGCGGGAGCTGGCGACGCTGGCGGCGGTGGGTGCGAGTGGTCGGTTCCGGGCGGCGGCCGTGGCCGCGCACGCCTCGGCGGTAACCGCCACCAGCATCGGGCTCGGCCTCCTCGTGGTCGTCGTGCTCGCGCCAGCCGTCGTGGTCGCCCTGGAGGGCGGCTGGACGGCGCTTCCCTGGTGGGGTGTGCTCGGAGCGGCGCTCGGCTGCTGGTGCGCGGCCACCCTGACCGCCTACCTCGGATCACGCTGGTCGGTGCGGGGCTAGCGCACCGCGAGCAGACGCCGGAGACCGCCGCCCGGCCCGCGCGTCACGGCTCCGGGCGGTTGAGCGGCCGTCGCGTGCGCCGGCCACGGCTCCGGCGGCGACGGGCCGTGACCGGGTGGCCACCCCCGGCCGTCCCCCGGGGCCGCGGGCGTGGGCCGCGCGGACCAGGAGTTACCCCCGGTTCCCGCTGCTCCACGACCCGGCCTACACTTGTCGGGTTGCCTCGGCGAGGCCAGTACACGCTCTGGTGTGATCGACGCGGCGGCTGCTCTGGCCGCGCTCTGTCACGACGAGCGCGCCGCGCCGCCGCGACCACGACGCTGATCGACCGTCCGCCGCCATCCCCAGCAAGGAGTGCATCGCCGTGTCCCAGGTACGTCTTGCCGCTGAGCCGCGCACCGAGTTCGGCAAGGGTGCCGCCCGCCGCACCCGCCGCGCCGGGAGGATCCCCGCCGTCCTCTACGGCCACGACTCCGACCCCAAGCACCTGTCGCTGCCCGCGTTGGAGTTCGCCAGGGTCGTCCGGGAGCAGGGCTACAACGCCGTCCTGGCCCTCGACATCGCCAACGGCGGGTCGGAGCTGGCGCTGACCAAGACGGTCACCACCCACCCGCTGAAGAACTACATCGAGCACGTGGACCTGCTGCTGGTCAAGCGCGGCGAGAAGGTCACCGTCGAGGTGCCCGTCGCGGTCACCGGTGAGCCCGGGCCGGGCACCCTGGTGGACCAGGAGCTCACCGAGATCCAGGTCGAGGCCGACGCGCTGAACATCCCGGAGTCCTTCGAGGTCTCCGTCGCGGGCGCCCGCGAGGGCTTCCAGGTGACCGCCGCCGACGTGGCGCTGCCCTCGGGCATCACCCTGGTCAGCGAGCCCACCACGCTGCTGGTCAACGTGACCGCTTCTCCGACCGCCGCCCAGATGGACACCGGTGAGGAGACCGCTCCCGCCGAGGGTGAGTCCGCGGAGAGCTGATCCGAGCGCCCGACCTCCCGGTCGGGCCCGTCCGGACCAGCGAGGAGACACCGAGCACGAGCGGCGCACCCCGGGATTCGGGGTGCGCCGCTCGCCGTCAGACAGGATGTGACACCCGCGCCATGGGTTTGACCGCCGCCGACGTGCGTAACGTGGTCATTCGGAAGTCGTCGAGGCTGCTGCGTTCCCGGGGCTACGACGTGGACGAGGTCGACTCGTTCCTGCGCCTCGCGGCGGAGGCGCTGGACGGGCACTCCCGGCTGACGGCGCGGGACGTGCGGCGGGTCACGTTCCGCAGCCCGCCGACCGGGCGCCGCGGCTACCACCAGGACGACGTCGACGGCCTGCTCGACCTGGTGGAGATGGCCCTGCGGGAACGTGGCCGTTGACCCCTCCCACGCCCTGATGAGGTCCTCGCACCGGCCGGCCGCGCCAGGCGGTTCGCGGTTGGCGCGGCCGGGTGCGACCGCGAGGACCCGGTCACGGCGCGGGTAGTGTCGGTCCGCTCGTGGGCCTCGACTGGAAAGGGTTGGCCGTGACGACCGAGGACACCCCGTTTCTGCTGGTGGGGCTGGGCAACCCCGGCCCCCGCTACGCCGGGAACCGGCACAACGTTGGCTTCATGGTGTTGGACCTGCTGGCCGGTCGGCTCGGCGCCCGCTACAAGGGCCACCGCAGCGGCTGCGACATCGCCGAGGGACGCCTGGGGGGTGTCCGGGTGGTCCTGGCGAAGCCCCGCTCCTACATGAACGTCTCGGGCGGTCCCGTCGTCGGCGCCGCCCGCTTCTACAAGATCCCGCCGGCCAGGACGGTCGTGGTGCACGACGAACTGGACCTGCCCTACGGGGCGATCCGGTTGAAGTCGGGCGGCGGGGAGGGCGGCCACAACGGGCTGCGGTCCATCACGTCCTCGGTCGGCACCCGCGACTACCTCCGGGTGCGGTTCGGGGTGGGGCGCCCACCCGGGCGGATGGACCCCGCCGCCTACGTCCTCAAGGACTTCTCGGGGACCGAACGCAAGGAGTTGGACTTCTTCGTCGACCGGGCGGCCGACGCGGCCGAGGCCGTGGTCACCACGGGCCTGGAGGCCGCGCAGAACACCTTCCACGCGCTGTAGGCCCAAGGCCTGCCCGCCCCGGCCGGCGCCGCCCGTCCACGCCGGTCCGGTGCCCGGTCAGCCCTAGACCGGTCCCGGCGAGGTGGCGGCCGCGCGCCTCGCCGTCGCGGGCGTCGCGCCTCGCGAGGAGAACCGGGCGCCTCAGCCGGACGAACGGGGCGGGTCGACGTGGCACGGCGACGGCCACCGGCGCGGGGTGTGGTGGGCTACCGCGCGGAGCGGCGGATCGTGCGGATCCCGATCGCGAGTCCAGCCACGCAGGTCAGCGCTGCCGCGACGGCGCCCCACAGCACTGCCGGGGAGGCGAGGTCGCCCATGAACAGGGCCCGTTCGGCTTCGACGACGTAGGTGAGCGGGTTGAACCGGGCCACGGCCCGCATCCAGTCCGGACCGGTCTCCAGCGGAAGCATCATCCCGGACAGCAGGAGCAGGGGGAAGGTGAGCGACTGCTGCACGGACCAGAACAACCACTCCTTCCCGCGCGTGGCGATCGCGAGCGCGTAGGGCAGCGCGCCGAGCCCGATGCCGAACACGCCCAGGAGGACGATCCCGACGAGTCCGTGCGCCAGGTGCAGTGTGACGCCGAGCGGTACCGCTACCAGCGTGATCACCAGTGCCTGGACCACCAGCGGCGCGAACTCCCTGAGCGCGCGTCCGGTGAGGATGGACCCGCGCGAGAGCGGCGAGGCGAGGATCCGCTCGTAGGACCCGGTCTGCATCTCGTACTGCAGGTTCGATCCGGTCATGCCCGTGCCGAACACGCAGATCATCACGACCGCTCCGGGGAGGAACCACTGGAGCGCGCTGGCGTCGCCGATCCCGTCGTCGCCGACCACGCCCCCAGCAGCGGCGCGAACAGGGCCAGGAACACCAGCGGCTGGAGCAGGGAGAAGACCAGCGAGAACGGATCGCGCAGCACGAGGGTGACCTCGCGTGCGAAGACCGCTCGTGCGTCACCCAGGAAGCGACCGAGGCGGCCGGCCGGTGCCGTACTCGTCGGTGGCGTGCGCGTCGTCGACGGTCTGGGCGGTCATGCGGCATCCGCTCCGTCCGTGGTGTTCGCGGTCTCCGCTGCCGGTCCGTGCTCCGCCGCGTCGGGCGCGTCGTCCTCCCGGAGGCTGCGACCGGTGAGGTTGAGGAAGACGTCGTCGAGCGTGGCCTCCCGGACCGCTGCCGCCTCCGGGCGCGATCCGGCCGTCTCCAGCAGGTGGAGGATGTCCGGCAGCCGACGCGCGCCGTGGTCCGTCGCGATGACCAGGGTCGTCCCGCCGCGCTCCTCGATGCGGTCGGCGTAGCGCTGGTCCGCCCGCAGGGCTCGCCTGGCCGTGTCCGCCGCGTCCACGGCGGTGAAGGTCAGCGTGATCACGTCGTCGGCGTGGTGGAGCTTGAGTTCGCCCGGCGAGCCGTCGGCGATCACCGTGCCGTGGTCGACCACGATCACCCGCTCGGCCATGTCGTCGGCCTCCTGCAGGTATTGCGTGGTGAGCAGGAGCGTCATGCCGAGCTCAGCGCGCAACCGGGTGATGTGTTCCCACAGGTTCGCCCTCCCCTGCGGGTCCATTCCGGTGGAGGGCTCGTCGAGGAACAGCAGCGGCGGGTGGTTCATCAGGCCCATCGCGACGTCGAGGCGACGACGTTGTCCACCCGAGAGGCTCATGACGGGGCGTTTCCCGAGTCCGTTCAGCTGGAGCGCGCGCGACAGCGCCGCCGCGCGTTCGCGTGGCACGGCTGGCGTGAGCCCGTGGAACGAGCCCTGGGCGCGCAGCTCGTCGATGCCCCGGTAGTTGTGGCCGGCGCCGTTGCCCTGCCCGATGTAGCCGACGCGGCGCCGCACGAGCGCCGGTTGGGAGCGCACGTCCGCTCCGGCCACCCTGGCGCTACCTGAACTCGGGCGCCGGCGGCGCCGGTGCTGTTCGGCCGGCACACCGGCCGCGAGACATCGCGGGTCGCCGGGACCGGCCAGGAGCAGGGCCACCCGCGACAGGCGCCGCTGCTCACCCCCGGTCGCCGAGGAGGTGCGCCGCTCGGCGGAGTCGACGAGGGCCGTCGGCTGGCCGCCGCCCGCAGCGCGCAGCGGCCCTCCTCCACGGGACGACCAGAGCGGGACGGCGGTCACCCGGGTGGCCGCGCACCGGGCGACCGGCGTGCTCCGATCCGGTGCCGGATCAGCCCTCCACCAGTTCGGCGGCGGCCAACCACTCCAGCTCGACCTCCTCCTTCTCCGCGACGACCTCGCGGAGTTCGGTGTCGAGCTCGGTCAGGCGGTGCGGGTCGCTGCCGGCCTCGGCGATGGAGTCGTTGATCCGCTCCTCCTTCGCCGTCAGCGTGTCGAGCCGGCGCTCCAGCTTGGCGAGCTGCTTGCGTGCGGCTCGCTGCTCGGCGGCCGTGGCCTTCGCGGCGGCGCTCTTCCCGCCACCGGACGGTGCGGCCGAGGACGTCGTGCCCCCGCCGCGCCGGCCCGAGTCCACGTGCTCCTGACGCCGACGCAGGTACTCCTCGATGCCGCCGGGCAGGTCGGTGATCGCTCCGTCGCCGAAGAGGGCCACCACCTGGTCGCAGACCCGTTCCACCAGGTAGCGGTCGTGGGAGACGACCACCAGGGTGCCCGGCCACGAGTCGAGCAGGTCCTCCAACTGCTGGAGGGTGTCGATGTCGAGGTCGTTGGTGGGCTCGTCGAGCAGGAGGACGTTCGGCTCCGCCATCAACAGCCGGGCCAGTTGCAGACGGCGGCGTTCGCCACCGGAGAGGTCCGCGACCGGGGTCCACTGCCGCCCCTTGGGGAACCCGAGCCGTTCGGCGAGCTGGGACGCCGCCAGCTCCAGCTTGCCCAGCACGATCCGCTGGGCGACCTCCTCGATGGCTTCGAGCACCCGGAGATCACCCGGCAGGTCGTCCAGTTCCTGCCGGAGGTGGGCCAACCGGACGGTCTGCCCCCGCACGAGACGCCCACCGTCGGGCTCCCGCTCCCCCGCCAACAGCCGCAGCAGGGTCGTCTTGCCCGACCCGTTCACCCCCACCAGGCCGATGCGGTCGCCGGGACCGATCCGCCAGGTGACCTCGGACAACAGGGTCCGGTCCCCGACGCGCAGGTCGGCGTCCTCGACCTCCAGGACGGTGCGTCCCAGCCGCCGCTTCGCGAAGCTCAGCAGTTGCACCGAGTTCCTCGGTTCCGGCACGTCGGAGATCAGCGCCTCGGCGGCCTCGATGCGGAACCGGGGCTTGGAGGTCCGGGCGGGGGCGCCCCGCCGCAGCCAGGCGAGTTCCTTGCGGGCGAGGTTGCGCCGCCGGTCCTCGGCGGCCTGCGCCTGCCGCCCGCGTTCCGCCCTGGCGAAGATCCAGTCCGCGTAACCGCCCTCGTACTGTTCGACCCGGCCGTCGACGACCTCCCAGGTGCGGGTGCAGACGGTGTCGAGGAACCAGCGGTCGTGGGTGACGACGATGAGCGCGCACCGGCGGGCGGTGAGGTGTTCGGCGAGCCAGCGGACACCTTCGACGTCGAGGTGGTTGGTGGGTTCGTCCAGCACGACCAGGTCGAGCTCCTGGACGAGCGCGGCGGCCAGCGCCACCCGGCGCCGTTCGCCGCCGGAGAGCGTGCCGACGCGGGTGTCCAGCCCCCGGTCGGTGATGCCCAGTCCGTTCAGCACCGACCGCACCCGGGGGTCGGCGGCCCACTCGTGTTCGGCGGCGAACCCCACCGGTTCCAGCACGGCCTGCCGGATGGTCGAGGTCTCGGCCAGTTCGGTGCGCTGCGTCACCACGGCCATCCGCAGGTCGGAGACGTGGCTCACCCTGCCCGAGTCGGGTGGTTCACTGCCGGCGAGCACCTCGAGCAACGTGGTCTTGCCGCCGCCGTTGAGCCCGACCACGCCGACGCGTTCGCCGCGTGAGACACCGAGTGAGACGTGGTCCAGCAGGGTCCGCACCCCGTGCGACTTGGACACGTCCTCCAGGTTGACGAGGTTCACCATGCGTTGACTTGCTCCGTGCTCCCGGCCGCCCGGCCCACCTCCCCGAGCGGGGGTGGACGCCGACGGCGGCCACGTTCCGTGCCGACACTCCCTCCGAGACTACGCAAGGGGCGGTCGCGCCCAGCCCCGGACCTTCGCGCCGGACGCCGGCCGCTGGCGAGCTCGGCGTACCCGGTTCGAGAGATCGGCCCGTCCCCGCCCGGGCGGGGACGGGCGGTGCGCCGCCCCTGCCCCGCGCGCCGGCCGGTCAGCGTCCCTCCCGGAGCGCGGTGATGACCTCGCCGAGCTTCTGGGCGAACCTCCGGTGGTCGGCGCCGAAGAAGTTGGCGACCCGCCCGCTCGAGGATTCCGAGACCTGGCTGAGGATCCGCCCCTCCTCGGTGTCCGACCACTGCACCATGGGTGCCCTGGCCGTGCGTCCCATCCGGTCCCGCATGGTGACGCCGATCTGGCCGGTGCGGACCCGGGGCTTCTCGAAGACCCGTTCCAGGCTCCGCAGGGCCGAACCCTGCGCGCCACCCACCCCGGGCCGGCCCTGTTCCAGGAAGCTGTGGTCCTCACCGAGTTCGTCGTCACGGCGGTGCCGGCCCGGCGCCGGGGGCGGCTCGGCGGCGGGCATGGGCAGGGTGACCGAGGGGATCGGCGCCGCCGGCGCCTCGGGCAGCAGGGCCAACGCCGAGTAGACGAGGCTGCTCGCCCGGATCTCCTCGATGCGGATCCCGCCGCCGAGTTCCCCCCGGACCCGGTACCCGACCTCGCCGTTGCCCGCGACCAGCAGGGCCTGGTGCCCGTCCTGTTCCCGGGGGTCGGTCATCCAGATCATGTCGATGGCCAACGGCGGCCGAGCCATCATCAGCAGGGCGTCCTCGACCTCGGTGCTGGCGCGAATCCCGTCTCCGAGGCCGGCGGCGGCGAGCTCGTTGTAGACGCGGCGGCGGATGTCCGCCCGCTCGTCCATCGTCGCGCCGTGGGACCTGACTCGTAAGGGGTAGGGGTGGCGGCCGAGGTCGCCGTCCTCCCAGAGGATGTCGTACTGCTGGGCCGTGAGTCGGAACGAGAAGGACATCGTCTGCCGTTTCGGTTGGTCGGGTCGCTGTGGCTCGGTGGGCGGGGCGGGCCGTCGCGATGCGGTCGGCAGGAGGGCCGAGCCGCCGCCCGGCGGAGCTCCTCGTCCCCCTGGCCCCGCGCCCGTCCGGCGCCGGCCCGCCCCTGTTCACAGCAGCCAAACAGAACGGGCACCCGGCGCGCAGTGAACTCCGACCAATTGCGACGTTCAGGTGATATTGGCATGAGGTGGTGGCCGCACCCGCACGTCCCCCGGAGCTCAGGCGCAGCTCACGGCGGCGGTGTCGCCGACCGCTCGGTTCGGGATCAGGCGTGCACCTGGGGCGGTGTGGGGCGTGGGCTGTCCTCACTGCTGACCACCCTGGCGCCTGGCACCGGACCGTGGGCGACCCGCACGGTCCGGCAGACGCCGACCCCGGAGAGCTCGGCGGCCACCCGCACCGCCGAGTCGCCGTCGGTGCAGAGGAAGGCGCAGCTGGGGCCGGAGCCGGAGATCATGCCGGCCACGGCTCCCGCGTTGACCCCCGCCCGCAGGGTGCGGCGCAGCGCGGGCCGGAGGGAGACCGCGGCGGCCTGGAGGTCGTTGCCCAGGAGCAGGGCCAGTTGGAGCGGGTCACCGGAGGACAGGGCCTCCAGCACTGGTTCCACCCCGCCAACCCGGGGCGGCGAGCCCTCCCTGCGCAGCCGGTCCAGCTCGGCGAAGACGTCGGGGGTGGACAGGCCCCGGCTGGCGAGGGCGATGACCCAGTGGAAGGTGTGCCTGGACAGCACGGGCACCAGCCGTTCGCCCCGGCCGGTGCCCAGGGCGTAGCCGCCGTGCAGGGAGAAGGGGATGTCGCTGCCCAACGACGCGGCGACACCGGACAGCTCGTCCCGGCCCATCTCCAACCGCCACAGGTTGACCAGCCCGACGAGGGTGGCCGCCGCGTCGGCACTGCCGCCGGCCATGCCGCCCGCCACCGGGATGGACTTGCGGATGTCGATCCTGAGCTTGAGGTGGTCCGGATCGCGCCCGACGTGCTCGGCGAGCGCGCGGGCGGCTCGCCAGGCGAGGTTCGAGGAGTCGAGGGGGACGGTGTCCGCGCCCTCGCCCGTCACCTCGAGCCCGGGTTCGTCGGCCACGGAGACGGTGACCTCGTCGGTCAGCGACAGGGCCTGGAAGATCGTCGCCAACTCGTGGTAGCCGTCGTCGCGCGCGTCACCGACGGCGAGGTGGAGGTTCACCTTGGCCGGGGCTCGAACGGTCACCGGAGGCGGTACTACTGCCAGCACCCTTGCAGCCTACGGGCGTTTGGCCGATCTTCCGCCCCCGAACCGGTGAGGATCACTCTCCGTAGAGCGGAGCCGCCGCGCCGCGCCACGCAGACTGCTCGGTTCGGGTAGCCCGAACGTGCCGGTGGCCACGATCGGCCATCGGCGGCGGCCGGCACCGGGCGTCCTCCGAACGGCGTTCCAGGTGCTCGTCCGCTGCGCTGGGCCGTCCGGGCGGACGCCGACCGACCCGGCGGCGGATCCACCGAACCGACGGCGTCGCGATCCACCCGAACAGCGGCCGGCGCGGAACCGGGACGGAGTCGCCGACCGCTCCCAGCGCCGGTGAATCCCATCACACCTCGGGCCGCCGCCCTCCCCAGGAGCTCCGGGCGGGGCGGGCACGTCCTCGTCCCTGTCCGGCATCGGCTTCCCGTGCCCCGAACTCCGGGGAACGGGTCGTCCATCCCCTCCCCCGAGAGGGATGGACGACCCCTCGCCAGCCCCTGACGTGAACCAGCAGGGCACGGCCAGGAAAGGGTATCCGGCGGACGCGGTTCGTGATCCGCTCCGCGAACCGCGTCCGCCGGCACGGCCGGCACCCAGCAACGAGCCCGGTGTCGCGTCACCTCAGGCGACACCCCGCCGAACCGAGGTCACGGCCGCACGGACGCCGTGACCGCTCCCGACCGGGGAGGGTGCCCTCAGAAGGCCGGGAGGACGCTGCCGTCCTGGTAGGTCCCCTCGATGAACTCGCGGACCTCCTCGGAGCGCAGCAGCTCGGTGAGCTGCTGGATGCGCTCGTCGTCCGCCAGCTCGGGCAGCGTGACCAGGCCGTTCGCGTACGGGCTTTCCTCGCCGTCCTCCAGCAGGATGGCGTCCTCGGTCGGGTTCAGGCCGGCGTCGATGGCGTAGTTGCCGTTGATCACCGAGGCGTCGGTGTCCGGGAGGCTCCTCGGCAGCTGGGCCGCCTCCAGCGGCTGGAACCGCAGGTTCTTCGGGTTGTCCTCGACGTCCAGCTCGGTGGCGTGGTCCTCGGTGCCCTCGGCCAGCGTGATCAGACCGCTGTCGGCGAGCAGCCGCAGGCCACGGGTCAGGTTGGCCGGGTCGTTGGCCAGTCCGATGACCGCCTCGTCCGGCAGGTCGTCGATGGTGTCGACCGACTCCGAGTAGAGACCGAGCGGCTCGATGTGCACGCCCTCGATCCACTCGTAGTCGCCACCGTGGTCCAGCGTGAACTGCTCCAGGTAGGGGACCGTCTGGAAGTAGTTGGCCTCCAAGGAACCGTCCTGCAGCGCCGTGTTCGGCTGCACGTAGTCGGTGAACTCGACGACCTCGATCTCCAGGCCGGCGTCGGCGGCCAGCTCCTCCTGGACGAAGTTCAGGATCTCCGCGTGCGGGGTGACGGACGCGCCGACGCGCAGCGGACCGTCGGCGGCCGGGGCCTGGGTGCCGGTGCCACCGGTCCCGTCGGAGGCGGTTTCACTGTTGCCGCAGGCTGCGAGGGTGGTGACGGCGGCGGCCGCGATGGCGACGGCGGTCAGGGAACGGTGTCGCACTCCCGGTTTCCTCTCTCCTGGCGCCCGCCCACGGGCAGGCGTGTCTGCCGCGCCCGGGCATGGTCGTCCCCGGCACGGGTGTACTGCTGGTCTGCCGCTCCCGGGTGGTGGGGGCGGCGCGGGTGTCACACCCGCAGCGCCGACCGTCGGCGGTCGATGGTGCGCGCGATGAAGTCCGAGGTCAGCTGGGTGAGCCAGGCGAGCCCGCCCAGCACCAGCACCGACGCGAGCAGGATCCGCTCGTCGTTGCGCTGGTAGCCGTGCCGGATGGCCAGGTCACCGAGCCCGCCACCGCCGATCACCCCGGCCATCGCCGAGTAGCCGATCAGGGTGACCGCCGTGACTCCGATCGCCGCGACCAGGGCGGGCCCCGCCTCGCGGAGCAGGACGCTCCGGACGAGGCGGAGCCGGCTGGCCCCGGTGGTGATGGCCGCCTCCACGACGGCCACGTTGACCTCCCGCAGCGCCGACTCCACGAGCCGGGCCACGAAGGGCACCGCCCCCACCGTGAGCGGCACGATCACCGCGGTGGGGCCGATGGTGGTCTGCACGAGTGCCCTGGTGAACGCGCTGAGCACCACCAGGAGCACCACGAACGGCAACGAACGGCCGACGTCGACCACCGCTCCCAGGACGCGGTGCGTGATCCGCCGGGGGGAGAGCCCCGTCGGCGAGGTCATGTGCAGCACGATGCCGAGGGGGATTCCGCCGAGGGCGGCGAGCAGGGTGGCGATGCCGACCATGTAGACGGTGTCCCCGGTGGCACTGATCACCAGGTCGAAGACCCGGTCCCACGGGGTGGGTTCCCTCACGCGGCAAGTCCTCCGATATCGCGTGGCGCGCGGCGGATGACGGCATCCCGTTCCGCGAGCCAGCTCAGCGCCCGTTCCGAGCGCTCGCCGTTGATTCCGATCTTGAAGCGGGCGACGGGTGTCTCACCGAGCCTGGTGAGTCCGCCGCCCAGGATGGCCAGCTCCACGTCGTGGCGGTGCGCCGCCTCGGGGAGCAGGGCTCCCACGGCGGCGAACCCGACGAGGACCACCTCGGCGACCACGTCGTACTGGCCGACCTCGCGGGGCGTGCTGCCGGCCTGGTCGACCTCGGGGAGCAGGGACGCCGTGATCCGGCTGCCCGGCTGGGTGAGCAGGTCCAGCACCTTGCCGTGTTCGACGACCCGACCTGCCTCCAGGACCGCGACGTCGTCGCAGATGCGGCGGACCACGGCCATGTCGTGGGTCACCACGAGCACCGTCACCCCGAGTTCGGAGCGCACCCTGTCGAGCACCGCGAGCACCGAGCCGGTGGTCTCCGGGTCGAGGGCCGAGGTGGGTTCGTCGGCGAGCAGCACCGAGGGGCTGGCCGCCAGTGCCCTGGCGACGGCGACCCGCTGCCGCTGCCCGCCGGAGAGCTGGTCGGGGTAGCTGCCGGCCTTGTTGGTGAGGCCGACCAGGTCGAGCAGTTCGGCGACCCGGGCACGGCGGGCCGGGGCGGCCATTCCGGCGCTCTCCAGGGGGAGGGCGACGTTGCCGGCGGCGGTGCGCTGCCGCAGCAGGGAGTCGCCCTGGGGGACGACGCCGATCCGGCGGCGGGCGTCCCGCAGCTCGCGGCCGCGCAGGGCCACCAGGTCGACGCCCTCGACGCGGATCGACCCCCGATCCGGGCGTTCCAGCAGGGCGACGCAGCGGGCGAGGGTGGACTTGCCGGCGCCGCTCGGGCCGACGACGCCGCAGACCGTTCCGGCGGGGACGCTGAGGGAGACACCATCCAGGGCGAGCACGTGGTCGCCCTTACCGGGGAAGCTCTTGGTGAGGTTCTCGACAGTGATCATTGTTCGCTCCACACGACGGCAGCCAGCCCACGCGCGACCGCGCGCGGATGCGCGGCGGGACGGGTGGGGTGGTCAGGAAGAAGACGAGGACCAGGGGTGTTCCGCGAGACCGGTGGCGTCCCTCAGCTGCCCGTGGATGGACAGCCGGATGTGGTCCGGCGGCCGTGGTCGACCACGCGTCGTCGGGTCAGTGCGGTGGCAATGAACATGCTCGCTCCATCGATCCTGGCGTTAGCACCTGTCCGCGAACGGGTGGTTGCTGCGGCGTCAACGAGCCAGGTCTCTCGGCCGCTCCGGATGGGCTGTCGCGATGAGTAAACCGAACGGAAACGTCCGCCCGCAAGTAGTTGCGGGTAGATCTGTGCCACACTGCCCGACCGGCCTAACGAGCACCGAGGGTGATCGGGGGTCTCCCGGTGGGGTGCGCTCCGCCCGACCGGGGAGCGGAGCGGCGGTCGACTTCCTGGCCGGCCGGGGCTCCGCCGACCGGAGCCGTCCCGCTCGCCCGCCGGCCGGGCGGCGCCTGCTCCGCCACCGCGTCCACCGGGGACGGTCCACTCGCGGCCCGGCGACGGCCGGACGGCGCTCGACCGCCACGCGCAGGCGTCCCGCCGCGACCGACCCGATCTGGACGACCTGGCCGGTCGCGGGGCGGTGGGGCTCAGCCGTGACCGCTCATCACCACGGCCACCGCCTCGGAGAGGGCCGAGGCGGCGTTCCCGGGGGCGGCCGGGCAGCGCCAGGCGACCACGTGGTCGGGCCGCACCAGCAGCGCTCCGGTACCGGTGATGCCCACGCTCGCCGCCCAGGCCGGGTCGTCCACCGCTCGGTGCTCGACCCCGGGCGTGGCGGACGCGGCCCGCTCCCACGTGCCGCGCGCGGCGAGCAGGGTCAGCCCCCTGCCGACGAGGTCCAGGGTTGAGCGGTCCGGGCCGAGCCGGTGGTGCGGGAGTCGCGTTCCCGGCTGACCGGTCAGTTCCACCCGGTCGAGCGGGGCGCGCGAGCCGTCGGGGACGAACGCGCCCGACGGGTACTGGTAGCCCAGGAGGAGGGCCACGGGGTCGTGCAGCGGGGTGCCGTCCCCTGACTCCGCGCCCAGCTGGCGCAGGTTCGCCGTCTGCGCGCTGGCCTGGTCGGCTGTCAGCCATCCCAGCCAGTGGCGTTCGTCCTGGTAGCTGTCCAACAGGGACTCGGGGGCCGCGCCGGCGAGCACGTGGGCGAGTTTCCAGGCGAGGTTGTGGGCGTCCTGGATCCCGGTGTTCGCGCCGGCGGCCAGGTAGGGGGGCATGACGTGGGCGGCGTCGCCGGCCAGGAACACGCGTCCGACCGAGAAGCGGTCGGCGACGAACATCCCGGGCTCCCAGTCGAGGGCGCTGCGGATCCGGACGTCCAGGTCGGGCACTCCGGTCGCGGTGCGCACGGCCCGCGCCCAGCCCGCGTGGTCCCGGCCGGGAACCGGGTCGGCCATGAGCAGCCAGCGCCAGGCCCCGTCGACGGTGAGCAGCATGCTCGGCACCTCGGGGTGCTCGATCTGGCACAGGTTGAACTCCCGGCCGCGCACCTGCGCGGAGAGGTCGGCCTCGAAGTAGACGTTCGTGGACCTCCCCAACGTCCCTCGGCCACTCCTGGCGATGCCCAGCCGTTCCCGGACCGGGCTGTGCGGGCCGTCCGCCGCGACGAGGTACCGGGCCCGGATGGCAGCGACCCGCCCGCCGGGGGTGCGCACGGTGGCGGTGACCGAGCTGCCGTCGTCCACCACCTCGAGCACGCGGTGACCGAACCTCAGGTCGGCCCCGCGCTCGGACGCCAGGGCGCGCAGCACGGGTTCCAGGGTGTCCTGGGCGCAGAGGCAGGAGTCGGACGGCGAGAGCGCCGGTGAGCCGTCGTCCTCTCCGTGGCCCCAGGAGAGCCGCTCCGCCTCCACGAGGGTCCGGCCGGCGGCCATCCCCTCGAAGTCGGCGAGTGCCGCCGCGGCGGCCATCACGTCGGGCTCGGCGCCGATCTGGCGGAACAGTTCCATCGTCCGGAGGTTGATCCGGCGGGCCTTGGGTTGCGGCGAGGTGGTGTCCCGCCGCTCCACCAGGACGGCGGGGACACCGTGCCACTCGAGGAAGAGGGCGGCGGACAGCCCGACCAGGCCGCCACCCACGATCAGGACATCGGTTTCGTGTACGTCGTACATCACGTGTACTTAGTACACCAATGGTTAGATGCGCGCGGAGGAGGTGTCCGTGTGAGCAACGCAGTACCCGGACAGCCCGGACCGCTCGTGTGGACCGTGCCGGAACCGCCCGGACGGACGACGACCACCCTGAGCAGGGCCGCGATCGTGCGCACCGCCGTCGCGGTGGCGGATGTCGAGGGCGCCGCCGCCGTGACCATGCGCCGGGTCAGCACCGAGCTCGGCTCGTCCACCCCCATGTCGCTCTACCGGTACGTGGGGAGCAAGGACGGCCTCGTCGACCTGATGATCGACGCCGTCTACGGCGAGATCCCCGTGCCGGACGAACCCGTCGGCGACTGGCGGGCGGAGCTGGAACCGCTGTCCCGCCGGGCCTGGTCGGTGATCCGGCGGCACCTCTGGTTCGGCGAACTCGTGCACACCCGGCCGCCCCTGGGCCCCAACGCCCTGCGCTACCTGGACTTCCGACTGGCGGCGCTGGAGCCGCTCGGCCTCCCGGTCCGGGAGCTCACCCGCATCACCGCGGCGCTCGACGGCCACCTGATCGGCTCGGCGCTCCAGCTCGCCGAGGAGACCCGGATGCGCCGGTCCAGCGGGTTGAGCGAGGAGGCGGAACTCCGGGACTCCGTGGCGCCCTACCTGTCGTCGGTCGCGGCCAGCGGCCGGTACCCGGCCTTCTCCCGGTGGGTCGGCGCGACGACCGACACCGATCTGGACGACCACGTCGAGTGGACGTTGCGGTGCCTGCTGGACGGTATCGAGGCGAGCCTGCGCCGGGGCTGACCGGTGCTCGGGAAGACGCGGGCACCGACCCGGGCGGGGTGTCGACGCACGGACGACGACGCCGGCGGCGGTGGTCGCCCCGGGCGCGGTGGAGCCGGGCGGCCCGGCGAACGCGGCGTCAGACCTCCTCGGCGGCGCGGGCGATGCGGACGAAACCGTCCACCGGCAACTGCTCGCCCCGGGTGGCGGGCGGCACGTCGGCGGCCAACAGGATGCGTTCGGCCCGCGCTGCGGAGCCCGCCCAGCCGGCGAGGGCGGCGCGGAGGGTCTTCCGGCGCTGGGCGAAGGCGGCGTCCACCACGCGGAACACCGCGTCGCGGTCCACACCGGCCGGGGAGTCCCTGCGGTGCAGGGCGACCAGCCCGGAGTCCACGTTGGGCACCGGCCAGAAGACACCCCGGGGGATCGTCCCGGCCCGCCGCACGTCGGCGTACCAGGCGGCCTTGACGCTGGGTACGCCGTAGACGCGGCTCCCCGGGCCGGCGGCGAGGCGTTCGGCGACCTCGGCCTGCACCATGACCAGGGCGGTGCGCAGGGTGGGGACCTCGGCGAGCAGGTGCAGCACCACCGGGACGGCCACGTTGTAGGGGAGGTTGGCGACCAACGCGGTCGCCCCGGCGAGCTGGTCGCCGGTGACGCGCAGGGCGTCCTCGTGGAGCACGGTGAGCCGGTCCCGCAGTTCGGGGGCGCGGTCGGCCGCGGTGCGCGGCAGCCGGTCGGCGAGCACCGGGTCGATCTCGACGGCCAGCACCCGCTGGCAGGCGGGCAGCAGGGCGAGGGTGAGGGAGCCGAGCCCGGGGCCGACCTCGACCACGACGTCATCGGGCCGCAGGTCGGCGGCGCCGACGATGCGCCGCACCGTGTTGGCGTCGTGCACGAAGTTCTGGCCCAGCTTCTTGGTGGGCCGGACGCCCAGCTCCTCTGCCATCCGGCGGACGTCGGCCGGGCCGAGCAGCGCGCTCGACCCGGCCGGACCTCCGCCGCGCGGATCGTCGTTCACTCCGCGAGACACTACGTCATCACGTGGGCAGCCCCAGCTTGGCGGCGCAGCCCGGCCACGAGCCGTAGCTCCCCCCGTTGGCGTCGCGGAGCCGCGTGGCGATGGCGATCTGCTGCTCCCTGGTGGCCTCGTTGGGGTAGTTGGCGTACTGCTGGCCGCCGTAGGCGTCCCAGGTGGGCTTGCTGAACTGGAGGCCGCCGTAGTAGAGCCCGTTGGCGCTGACGATCTGCCAGTTGCCGGTGGACTCGCAGTAGGCGAGGCGGTCCCAGACCTCTCCGTCCTGCACCGGGGGCGCATCCGCTGCCGGCGGCTGCTTGGTGCCGACCCGCACGACCCTGTTCTCGGCCTCGCGGATCACCTCGTCGCGGATCTGCTCCCGTTCGGTCTCCTCGCCGTTGACCAGGGTCACCAGGTAGGTCCGTTCGCGGAGCCCGGGGCGCCCCTCCTCCTCGACTTCCTCCTCGCCCTTCTCCATCTCCGGGTCGTCGATCCGCTCCTCGCCGGGAGTGATCTCGACCTCCTCGGTGCGTTCCTCGGAGCGGATCCGGGTGACCTCGATGATGAGGTCGTTGACGAGCTTCGTGTCGGCGGGCGGCGTGACCTCGTCGTCACCCTCCAGCGCGACCCCCTGGTCCGCCAGCAGTTCCCCGACGGTGGCCGAGGTGGTGGCCACCTGGCGGGGGTCCTCCGCGCCGTCGAGGAGCGTGACGAGCTTGGAGGTCTTCAGGTCGACCGTCATCCCGTCGAGGGGGATGCGCTGGTGCCGGTCGACGGAGAGTTCGGCGTCGTTGGTGGGCATGCCGAGTTCGTTGAGGGCGTCGTCCAGGGTCAGCGCGTGGGTCCAGACCTCGCGCTCCTCGCCGTCCACCCGGAGGGTGAGCAGTCGGCCGCGCTTGAGGACCACCTGGCTGCCGTCGACGACGGTCGCCTGCGCCGCGGGGGCGAGTGCGTCCTGTTCGCCGGCTTCGAAGCCCGCGGTGGCCAGGACGCCGGCCACGGTCGATGCGAAGGTGCGGACGATCCGCTGTTCGTCGTCCACCGTGAGCGTGATGGACTTGTCCATCGCGATCGCGGTACCGGAACCACCGATCAGGACGGTCAGGACAGCGACGATCACCGCGCGCAGAAACGTGCGTTTGTTCACCTGTCGTCCAGCCTTCGTGCCTCCGGGCAGGGGCGGCTCAAGGTGTCTCGGGGGTCGTTGCGGTTCGTCCCTCAACCCCGACGCGTGGCCGTCGGCCACGCCTGAACCC